>DAITAN010000427.1:0-2275 GCA_036824235.1 Gaiellaceae bacterium
AAGGCCGCGTTGAAGCCCACGAACATGAGCCAGAAGTGCGTCTTGGCGAGCCTCTCGTCGTACATCCGGCCGGTGATCTTCGGGAACCAGTAGTAGGTCCCGGCGAAGATCCCAAAAACGGTCCCGCCGAAGAGCACGTAGTGGAAATGCGCGACGACGTAGTACGAATCGTGCACCGCGTAGTCGATGGGATAGGCGGCCAGCATGATCCCGGAGAGGCCGCCCATCGTGAAGAGCGCGATGAAGCCCAGGCAGAAGAGGAGCGGCGCCTGGAACCAGAGGCTGCCGCGCCAGAGGGTCGCGAGCCAGTTGAAGATCTTGATCGCAGTCGGCACGGCCACCGCGAACGACGTGACCATGAACCACGCCTGGAGCGGCACCTCCAGCCCGACCGTGAACATGTGGTGCGCCCAGACGAGCATGCTTGCGAAGGCGATGCCGATCGTCGAGAACGCGATCGCCTTGTAGCCGAAGATCGGCTTCCGCGAGAAGACGGGGATGATCTCGGAGAGCATCCCCATCGCGGGCAGCACCATGATGTAGACCTCCGGGTGGCCGAAGAACCAGAACATGTGCTGCCAGAGCAGCGCTCCGTTGTCCCCCTCGAAGAAGGACGTGACGCCTTGACGATCGAGGAGGAGCATGGTCACGGCGGCCGAGATCGCCGGCAGGACGAGGACGAGCAGCACCGCGTAGGCCTCGATCGACCAGACGAAGAGCGGGATGCGCATCCAGGTCATCCCCGGCGTGCGCATGTTGTGGATCGTGACGATGAAGTTGATCGCGCCCGCGAGTGACGACAGCGACGTCAGGTGCAGGCCGAGGATCCAGAAGTCCTGGCCGGTCGTGGGGCTGAACTCGTCGGTGGAGAGGGGCGAGTAGGCCGTCCATCCGGAGCTGGCCGCGCCGCCGTCGGCGAAGAAGCTCGAGAGCATGACGAGGCCGCCGAGCAGGAACAGCCAGTAGGAGAGCGCGTTCAGGCGCGGGAATGCCATGTCCTGCGCGCCGATCATCAGCGGGACGAGGTAGTTGCCGAAGCCCGCGAGGATGGGGACGACGAAGAGGAAGATCATCGCCGTCCCATGCATCGTGAAGAGCTGGTTGTAGTCGTTCCGCGTGATGAAGTCCTGCTCCGCCTGGGCGAGCTGGGTGCGCATGAGCAATGCCATCAGCCCCGCCGCGAAGAAGAAGAAGAACGACGTGACCAGGTAGAGGATCCCGATCCGCTTGTGGTCGACCGTCGTCAGCCAGCTGGTGACGCGGCCTTCGCGCCAGTTGGGGGCGACGGTCTCGGTCCGAACGGCCACTAGCCGTCACCGTCCTGCTCGGCCGGCTGCGGCTCGGCGAGCCGCTCGTTCGAGCGGATGTAGGCGATGAGCGCCTGTACCTGGAACTCGGGCCAGCCGCGGCCGACCGGGGGCATGTAGCCCTCGACGTCGGGGGTGTCCAGGCCCTCGCCCAGGAGCTCCGTCAGCGAGTCCATGTCCACGAGAGTGCCGTTCTTGGCAATCGGCGGGCCGATGTCACCCTCGCCGGCGATGCCGTGGCACTTGGCGCATGCGCGTTCCCACGACTCCCGGCCGAGGGCGAGCTGTGCTGCGCCGGGCTCCCTCTGGCCGGAGAGCAGTGCCAGCCGGTCGGCGTACTCGGCCTCGGAGACCACCTCCACCGTGGTCGGCATCACCGCGTGCAGGATCCCGCAGAACTCGGCACATTGGCCCTCGAAGGTCCCTTCCCGGTTGGGTGTGAAGCTGAGCTCGTTGGTTTGGCCGTAGATCGCGTCGCGCTTCCCGGTCAGCTCGGGCACCCACCAGCTGTGGTTGACGTCGTACGTGACGAGCTCGAGTGTGACCGGACGGTCGACCGGCAGAACGAGCGTGTCCAGCGCGATCTGCCCGTCCGGGTACTCGTACTCCCAGTAGAACTGGTGTGCCTCCACCTGGATGACGAGCTCGTTCGACCGATCGCCTCCCGTCGCCTGCACGGCCGAGGAGCGGGCCAGGACGACGATCGCGATCCCAATGAGGATGACGGCCGGGATGATCGTCCAGATGATCTCGACACGTGTATTGCCGTGGATCTGCGGTCCCTCGGCGTCCGGCGAGACCGAGCCCCGGCGCCGGAAGCGGATCACGAAGAGGATCAGCGCAGTCTCGACAGCAACGAACACGACCGCGCAGATGGCGAACACGAACCAGTAGAGCCAGCGGATCGCCTCGCCGCTGTCAGTCCCGGTCGACGGCGGCCCGAGGCCGGGGTCCGCCGCCAGGGCGAC
>DAITAN010000428.1:0-2271 GCA_036824235.1 Gaiellaceae bacterium
CCGCGCGTCGCGCTCGAGCGCGGTCCCGAGCGCGATGCCGAGCCGCAGCGCCGTCTCGGGCGTCAGCTCGACGTTGATGCGCCCGGAGATTCCATCGAGCCCGATCAGCCGCGACGAAAGGCGCGACTCCCAGATGAGGTTCCGGTCGACGAGAGAACCCGACTCCACCTCCTTGAACGGGTAGATGCGGACGCCGGGCATGACGACGCTCTCCTCGCCGATCGTGCAGTCGTCGCCCACGGCCACTCCCTCGTGCAGCCGCGCGTGCGGACGGAGGTCGCAGGCCTTCCCGACGATCGCGCCCTCGATCAGCACGCTGCGGCCGATGGAGGTGGAGGCGTCGATCACCGACCGCGACGTCTTCGCGTGGTCGCCGACCGTGACGCTGTTCATGAGCACCGAGTACGGCCCGACCGACGCGTCCGGCGCGATGCGCGAGTAGTTGCCGACGAAGGCCGGTCCCTCGATCGTCTCGAGGTCGTCGAGCGCGACGCCCTCCCCCACCCAGACGTTGCCGCGCAGACGGATGCCGGGGATGTTGAGGCGCACGCTCTCGTCCAGCGCGTCGAAGTTCGCCTGGCGGTACTGGTCGAGGTTCCCGATGTCCTGCCAGTAGCCCTCGGCGACATAGCCGTAGAGCGGCTTGCCCATCTCGAGCAGGAGCGGGAAGAGCTCCTTGGAGAAGTCGTACGGCCGGTCGTCGGGGATATGGCGGAGCACCTCGGGCTCGAGCACGTAGATGCCGGTGTTGATCGTGTCCGTGAAGACCTGGCCCCAGGACGGCTTCTCGAGGAAGCGCTCGATGCGGCCGTCGTCGTCCGTGACCACGATCCCGAACTCGAGCGGGTTCGGGACGCTCTTGAGGCCAATCGTGACTGAGGCCTCCTTCTCCCGGTGGAAGCGGATGAGGTCGCCCAGGTCGATGTCGCAGAGCGCGTCGCCCGAGATGACGAGGAAGGTCTCGTTCAGCGCCTCCTCGGCGAGCTTCACCGAGCCGGCCGTGCCCGCGGGCGACTCCTCCACCGAGTAGCGGATGGCCACGCCGTAGGCCTCGCCGTCTCCGAAGTAGCCTCGGATGGCCTGCGGCATGAACGCGAGCGTGACGATGACGTCGTCGAACCCGTGCTCGCGCAGGAGCTCGACGATGTGCTCGATGCACGGCTTGCCGACGATGGGCACCATCGGCTTGGGCTGGTTCGACGTGAGCGGGCGCAGGCGCGTGCCCTCGCCGCCGGCCATGACGACCGCCTTCACGCCTTCACCTCACGCATGGCGCGGGCGACATAGAGGACGGCAGCCGCGAGCGCGAGGATGACGCCCGCCCAGAAAAGCCAGAGCGGCCAGTCGGTTCCCTTGTCGGAGGCGATCACGCCGGTGATGGCCGCGTAGAGCACCCACGTGGCGATCTTCCCGGGCATCGAGACGGAAAACTCGAAGCCGCGGTCTCTGACCAGCCGGTAGCCCACGATCAGGAGCGCGTCGCGGCCGAGGACGATGACGAGGGCAAGCCAGGGCAGGCGGTCGTCCAGGCAGAGCAGGAAGACGGCGGAGTCGATCATCAGGCGGTCGGCAAGGGGGTCGGCGAACTTCCCGAACTCCGACTCCACGTGCCAGCGCCGCGCGAGGAAGCCGTCGATCTGGTCGGTGAAAGCCGCGGCGGCGAAGAGCGCCGCGAGCCCGTAGCTCCCCTCGCCGTCCGTGCCGAGCATCAGCACGACGAAGACGGGGATGGCGGCGAGGCGCAGGACCGTAAGGGCGTTCGGGATCTGCGCGAGCGGGGCCGGAACGACTCGCGTGGCCATCGTCGAGGCAATGGTAACGTCGCGCGGTGCCCGCCCGGCTTCCGCTCCCCGGCTTCGTCAACGCCCACAGCCACGCGTTCCAGCGCGCGCTGCGCGGCAAGACGGAGGGCGGCGACTTCTGGACCTGGCGCGAGTCGATGCTGGACCTGGCCGGGGGTCTGACCCCGGGCCATGTCCGTGAGAGCTACGTCGGGACCTACCGCGAGATGCGTGCGGCCGGGTACACGGCCGTGGGCGAGTTCCACTACGTCGGCCTCGCCGAGGCGCACGCGGCCGTCGAGGCCGCGCGCGAGGCGGGGATCGAGCTCGTGCTCCTGCTCTCGGCCTACGGCCGAGGCGGGATCGACCGCTTTCGCCAGTCGTCCGTCGCCGAGTACCTCGGCCAGGTGGAGGAGCTGGCCGGCGCCGGGGCCCCGTGCGGGTTCAGGGGGATCTGGATCGCGTCGATGCGCCCGGTGCGCATCACGCG
>DAITAN010000062.1:0-10187 GCA_036824235.1 Gaiellaceae bacterium
CTCCGCGACGCGGCCTGCGGGCTCCTCCAGCTCGTACGCGCCGAGCTCGATGTCGATCGGCCCCACGACCGCGACCGGCACGAGCGCGGCGCCTGTCAGGGCTTCCGTCGCCTTGGCGAACGGCTCGAGGTCGTGGTCGAAGACGTGGCTCTCGCCGTCGAGACGCGAGGCCAGCGCCTCCTGGCGCGCGCGGATGGAGTCCGCGTCATTCTTGCGGGGCCAGCGCCGAAGCTCCACGGCGTCACTTTACGGCTCCCAGGGGCGGAGACGGGGAAGCCAGCGCGGTACGTTGGCTCGATAGGTGTCGTACTCGTCGCCGAACCGCGTGCGGAGCCCGGGCTCCTCGACCAGCGGGAAATAGACGGCGTTCAGCGCGAAGACCGCACCGAACCAGACCAGGACGTGTATCGACCCGAAGAGCGCCGCCTCACCAAGGAGGACGGTCAGGACGCCGGAGATCATCGGGTTTCGCACGTGGCGGTAGGGGCCGGCCACGACCAGCCGCGTGGTCGGGTCCCAGGGAGCGAGCGTGCCCTTGCCGCGGTGCGCGAAGAGCGTGACGGTCCAGGTCACGAGCAGGACGCCCAGCGCGATGAGCAGAGCTCCGACCGCTGCGAGGGGCCATTCGGCGACTTCCGCCTCGGTTCGCCACACCATGAAGCCCGGGACCACGACCGCCACCGTCACGGGGAGGAGCCCGATCGCAAGGATGTGCCGCCACACGCTCACGGCTCGATGATGCCTGCGGTCGGATACGCTCCGCGACCGTGGCGGCGACCCTCATGGACGGCAAGGCGCTGGCGGCACAGGTGCGCGGCGAGGTGGCCGAGGAGGTCAAGGCCCTGGCGGGCCCGATCGGCCTCGCGACCGTGCTCGTCGGCGAGGATCAGGCCTCTGCCCTCTACGTTCGGCGCAAGCAGGAGGCCTGCGAAGAGGTCGGGATCGAGTCGATCCACCACGAGCTCGGCGCGGACACGTCCGAGGAGGACCTGCTGGGGCTCGTCGCCGATCTCAACGCCGACGAACGCGTGACCGGCATCCTCGTCCAGCTTCCGTTGCCCGACCACATCGACGAAGGGCGCGTCATCCGCGCAATCGCGCCGATCAAGGACGTGGACGGGTTCCATCCCGCGAGCGCCGGCCATCTCCTGCAGGGCGAGCCGACGTTCGTCGCGGCAACGCCGGCGGGGATCATGGAGATCCTGCGCGCGTACGAGATCCCGCTCGAGGGCGCGCGGGCGGTCGTCGTCGGCCGGTCGAACATCGTCGGCAAGCCGATGGCGCTCCTGCTCCTGGCCGAGAACGCCACGGTGACCATGTGCCACAGTAGGACGCGCGACCTCCCGCAGGTCGTCCGCGAGGCGGACGTGGTCGTCGCCGCCGTCGGGCGCGCCGGGACGGTCACCCGCGAGATGGTCCGGGAGGGTGCGGCGGTCATCGACGTCGGCATCAACCGGGTCGACGGCAAGGTCGTCGGAGACGTAGCTGAGGACGTCCGCGAAGTTGCCGGGTTCCTCACCCCGGTGCCGGGCGGCGTCGGCCCGATGACGATTGCCAGCTTGCTGCGAAATACCGTTCGTGCTGCGGGATACCAACAGCACACGCTTGCCTTCCCGGGCGCCTGAAGTTACGCTCATCCACGCCGCGAAGACTGCGGCGAGAACTCGGATTCGACGGCTCGTACGAGGGCCGTCGTTTGTGTGTGAAGGAGGAAGGTTCGTTGGCCGAGGGCACCGTCAAGTGGTTCTCGAACGAGAAGGGCTACGGCTTCATCGAGCGCGAGGGGGGTGACGATGTCTTCGTCCACCACAGCGCAATCGAGATGGACGGCTATCGCACCCTGACCGAAGGCCAGCGCGTGCAGTTCGACGTCGAGCAGGGCGACAAGGGCCTGCAGGCGAAGAACGTGACGCTGGCGCAGTAGTCGGTTCAGGTTCGAGTTGCCGCGACGGGCCCCGGCGAGGGGCCCGTCGCATTTCTAGACTGGAGGCGGAATGGCGATTGGTCGTGAGGATGTGCTGCATGTCGCCGCGCTCGCGCGGCTCGAGATCCCCGAGGGGGAGGTCGACGGCGTGCGCGAGCAGCTCGGTGCGATCCTCGAGGCTGTCGGGAAGGTGTCCGAGCTCGACCTGTCCGACGTGGAGCCGATGACGCACCCGCTCGACCTCGTGAACAAGTGGGCCGAGGACGATCCCACGCCGTCGCTGACCCAGGAGGAGGCGCTGGCCAACGCGCCCGACGCCCACGACGGCAGCTTCCGCGTCCCCGCGGTGGGGGGATGAGCCTGTGATCGACACCCTGCGGCTGACCGCGGAGGACGCGTCCGGGCTGCTCGAGCGCGGTGAGGTCTCCGGTGACGAGCTCGCCGGGGCATACCTCGAGGCGATCGAGGCGCGCGATCCGGAGCTGCACGCCT
The DNA here is from genome assembly GCA_036824235.1 of Gaiellaceae bacterium. Classification (GTDB taxonomy): domain Bacteria; phylum Actinomycetota; class Thermoleophilia; order Gaiellales; family Gaiellaceae; genus JAIBJN01. Next base: position 2,417 of record DAITAN010000062.1, read on the forward strand.
ATCTCCACGTTGCAGGGGAGAAGGGCGCGGGCGTCCCAATCGCGCACAAGGACGTGATCACGACGAAGGGCATCCCGACGACGGCCGGCTCGAAGATCCTCGTCGGCTACACGCCGCAGTTCGACTCGACGGTCGCAGCGCGGTGCAAGGAGGCGGGCCTGCCCATTCTCGGCAAGACGAACCTGGACGAGTTCGCCATGGGCTCGTCCACCGAGAACTCGGCCTTCGGCCCGACCAAGAACCCGTGGGATCCCGCGCGTGTCCCGGGCGGCTCGTCCGGAGGGTCGGCGGCAGCGGTTGCCGGCGGGCTGGCGCCCTGGGCCCTGGGGACCGACACCGGCGGCTCCGTCAAGCAGCCCGCGTCGCTCTGCGGCGTCGTCGGCCTGCGGCCGACCTACGGCACGGTCTCGCGGTACGGGATCGTCGCCTTCGCGTCCAGCCTCGACCAGGTCGGCCCGCTGACGAAGACCGTGCGCGACAACGCACGCCTGTACGCGCTCATCGCGGGCCGGGATCCGGCCGACTCGACCACAGTCGAGCTCCCCGAGCGCGTCGCCGTCCCCGAAGGAGAGGACCTCAAGGGCCTCCGGATCGGCGTGCCCAGGGAGATGAACGAGGCGGAGGGAATCGCCCCCGGCGTGTCCGAGAGCGTGAACGCCGCCATTCGCCTCGCCGAGCAGCTCGGCGCCGAGGTCGAGGAGACGAGCCTCCCACGCTCCGTCGACTACGGCCTTGCCTGCTACTACCTCGTCGCGCCGGCCGAGGCGAGCTCGAACCTCGCCCGTTACGACGGCGTCCGGTACGGCCATCGGGCCGAGGCCGACGAGCTCACCGAGCTGTACTCCCGCACCCGCTGGGAGGGGTTCGGCGCCGAGCCGAAGCGCCGCATCCTGCTCGGGACCTACGCGCTTTCCGCCGGCTACTACGACGCCTACTACGGCCAGGCCCAGAAGGTGCGCACGGTGATCGCACAGGAGCACGCGGCGGCCTTCGAGCGGTTCGACCTGATCGTCAGCCCGACCTCACCGACCGTCGCCTTCAAGATCGGCGAGAAGGCGGAGAACCCGCTCGCGATGTACCTCTCCGACCTCCTCACGATCCCCGCGAACATGGCCGGCCTGCCGGGCCTCTCGATCCCATGCGGGCTCTCGGAGGGCCTTCCGGTCGGCCTCCAGCTCATCGGCCCGCAGTTCTCGGAGAACACGCTCTTCCGCGCCGGGCACGCGCTCGAGCGTGCGCTCGACTTCGACTACGTCCCGGAGCGCCTCCGTGCCTGAGTGGGAACCGGTCATCGGGCTCGAGATCCATGTCCAGCTGAAGACACGGACGAAGATGTTCTGCCGCTGCGAGAACGTCTGGGGCGAGGAGCCGAACACGCGCACCTGCCCCGTGTGCCTGGCCCATCCGGGCACGCTGCCCGTCCCGAACCGCACGGCGATCGAGTGGACGATCAAGCTCGGCCTCGCGCTCGAGTGCGAGATCGCCTCGCGCGCGCTCTTCCACCGCAAGAACTACTTCTATCCCGACCTGCCGAAGGGGTACCAGATCTCCCAGTACGACGTCCCGCTCGCGTCGGGCGGGCGCTTCCTCGTCCCGGGGCCCGACGGCGACCGCGAAATCGGGATCGTCCGCGCGCACCTCGAAGAGGATGCCGCCAAGACGATCCACGTTGGCGGGACCGGCGGGCGCATCCACGGGGCCGAGTACTCACTCGTCGACTTCAACCGGGGCGGGACGCCGCTCGTCGAGATCGTCTCGCAGCCCGACGTGCGCTCGGGCGAGGAGGCGCGGCGCTTCCTCCAGCTGCTGCGTCAGACCGTCGTCGAGCTCGGGATCTCGGATGCCGAGATGGAGAAGGGGTCGCTCCGCTGCGACGCCAACGTCTCGGTGCGCGAGGTGGGGGAGACCGGCTTCCGCACGAAGACCGAGCTCAAGAACATGAACTCCTTCAAGTTCGTGGCGGACGGGATCGCGGCCGAGGTCGAGCGTCAGATCGGCGCCTACGAGGCCGGCGACCAGGTCGTCCAGCAGACGCTTCACTTCGACCCGCAGGCCGGCACGATCGCGGCGCTGCGCTCGAAGGAGGAGGCGCACGACTACCGCTACTTCCCCGAGCCAGATCTCGTCGCCGTCGAGCCGCCCGCCGAGATGGTCGACTCCGTGCGCGCCGAGATCGGCGAGCTGCCGGCCGCGCGCATCCGCAGGCTGGAGGAAGAGGTCGGCCTCGACCTCGCCTACGACCTCGTCACGAGCGGGCGGGACGAGCTCTACGCGCGCGTCCCCGGCGACGATCGACGTGCCGTCGCCAACGTCCTCATGAACCAGCTGGCCGCCGCCGGCGTGGACTCCACGGCCGTGAACGGCGACGAGCTCGGGAAGCTGATCGAGGCGCGCGAGCGTATCCCGCGCCAGGCGTTGCTCGACGCACTGGCCGCGAGCGGCGATCCGGACTTCGCCGCCGAGCGCTACCTCGGGGAAACCCTGGTTGCGGACGCCTCCGAGCTCGACCCGGTCATCGACGCGATTCTCGCCGCGAACCCGGGCCAGGTGGAGGCCTACCGCGGCGGCAAGGAGGGCCTGCTCGGCTTCTTCGTCGGGCAGGTGATGAAGGAGACGCAGGGCAAGGCGGACGCACGGGTCGTGAACGAGCGCCTCCGCGAGAAGCTGAGCGTTTGAGCGCCGAGACCGTCCGCCTGCTCTGGGAGCGCATGGAGGCGCGTGACTGGGACGGTGTCGCGGCACAGCTCGACCCGGCCGTCGTCGTCGACTGGCCGAACACGGCCGAGCGCATGCGCGGTCGTGACAACTACCTCGCGGTCCAGCGTGAGTACCCGGAGGGCTGGCACATCGAGGTGCTCCGCATCGTCGACGGCGGCGACACTGTGGTCTCCGAGGTGCGCGTCGACCAGGACGGCAAGCGGTTCTTCGCCGTCTCGCTCTTCGAGCTCGCCGACGGGCGGATCTCGAGCGCGGTCGAGTACTGGTCCGACGGCGAGCCGGCGCCTGCGCCCGAGTGGCGCGCGCGTTGGATGGAGCGGCTCTGAGCGACCTCGTCATTCGCCACGCCGAGCCGGCGGACCACGCGCGCGTGACGGCGGTGCTCGACGAGTGGTGGGGAGGGCGGCGCCGCATGGTCGACATGCTTCCAAGGCTCTTCTTCACCCACTTCCGGGACACGTCGTTCGTGGCCGAGCGGAACGGCGAGCTAACCGGATTCCTCGTCGGCTTCCTCTCGCAGAGCAACCCGGAGGCCGCTTACGTCCACTTCGTCGGTGTCAACCCGCGAGAGCGCGGCTCGGGCCTCGGCCGGGAGCTCTACGAGCGGTTCTTCGGGGCCGCGCGCGCCAACGGCCGGCGGACGGTCTCGTGCGTCACCTCGCCCGCGAACCAGGCCTCCATCGCCTTCCACCGGGCGATCGGCTTCGAGCCGAGCCCGCCGCAGGCCGGTTACGACGGGCCCGGCGAGGACAGGGTCGTGCTCACCCGCTCGATCTGACGCGCGCGCCGCGGCCCACGGGAGCCAGGCCGTGACGACGGCATCGTCCCGGACCGCGCGGCCGCCGTCCAGGCGCCGAAGTCGGCTCTCGTGGACGGCGGTCGAGTGCTACGAGGCGAGGTTCGCCAGGGCCCACGCGAGAAGCGGGAGCGCCGCGGCGGAATAGAGCGCGAAGAGCCAAAGCCAGAATCTCTGCAGCATCGTCTGCCTCCCTTCGGTGGGCATGAAGTCGATGCACCCAGGCTGCCTGCTCGAGCGCGCTCCCACCATGGAGCGGGCTCCACCGTTGGAGTGCGGTTATCCAGACGTCAGGACGAGCGGCGAAGGCGGGCGAGCGCGCGGCGCGCCGGGGCCAGTGCCTGCGGCTCGTCGAGCACGGGCCGGAAGAGGTCGCCGTGTCGCTCGATTCGCCGGAGCGCCTCCGCGATGTCGAAATCGCGCGGAGAGACGTCCTCCGTGAGCTCCTGCCAGCGAAGCGGCGTGGAAACGGGCGCGCCAGGCTTCGGCCGCACCGAATAGACGCTCGCGATCGTCTTGCCCCAGCCGTTCTGCCGCGCGTCGAGGAAGACGCCGCGTCGCTTTGCCTTCCGCCACTCCGTCGTGACGACGCCCGGGTACCGCTCGGCCAGGAGGGTCGCGACGCCGTCGGCGAACTCCCGCGTGTCGTCGAAGGTCGAGCGCCTCGTGATGGGAACGAGGACGTGGACGCCGTCGGCGCCGCTGGTCTTCACGTAGCTCTCGAGACCCAGCTCCTCGAGGGCGCCCCGCACGAGGTGCGCCACGCGCACGCCCAGGCGGAACCCGCCGTCCGGCGGGTCGAGGTCGAAGAGGACGAAGTCGGGCCGCTCGGGCCGGTCGACGCGCGAGTACCAGGCGTTCATGTCGATGCAATGCATCTGCACCATCCACAGGAGCGCGAGCTCGTCGTTCACGAGGGGAAAGTCGACGAGCCGCGATTCGCCCTCGCGCGGGAAGGTGCGGAAACGGCGGGTCGGGATCCAGTCCGGCATTCCCTGGGGCGCGTTCTTCTGGAAGAAGGACGGCGCGGCTGCTCCCTCGCGGAAGCGCTTCATCGTGAACGGCCGGCCGCGCAGGTGGGGGACGAGCACGGCGGCGACGGCCTCGTAGTAGTCCCAGAGGTCACCTTTGGTCACCCCGTCCTTCGGGAAGAGCACGCGCTCGGCGCTCGAGAGGCGCACCTCTCGGTTGCTCCGCCGGACGATCCGCTCGGCGTCGTCGGTCACCCCGACAGCATGCCCGGAGAAACGGAAGGGCGGCCGTGAGGGCCGCCCTTCCGCACGCCTGAGGCGTTCCGTTTCCTAGTCCATCGTTTGCGGGTTGAGGTGGTCGCGAGTCATCCGAGGCTCCGGCACGTTGGCCCTGAAGACCACGAAACCGCGGCCGGTCGGCGGGTTGTGCACGCCGTCCGATGCGTAGACCGCGATCCCGTTCCTGCCTCTGATGTCAGGCCCGACGTAGGGGTAGGCGGACCAGTTGTCCGAGCCCTCCCAGGCCGGTCCTGCGATGTCGTACCACGCGATCTCCTTCAGCTTCCTGGGGTTCGTGAAGTTGATGACGTCGACACCGCCCGTGTACCAGGCGTTCACCAGCAGGTCCTTCCCGATGTCCATGACGGCCATCCCCATGTGCGCCGAGCAGTACGCGCGTGGATCGGCATCAGGCCGCACGTCACCCACCTGGAACTCGCTGAAGAACTCACCGGTCTCCGTGTCGGAGAAGAACATCTTGCCCGTCTTCTGGACCGCCGCCGGATGCCATGGCCGGGCCACCCATTGGGTCATCGGCGGGCAGCCGACTCCGAAGGACTCGTCGACCGTGTTCAGGACGGTCCCGTCGTTGTTGAACATCACCGAGTGGAAGAAGTCGACCGCCCCCGGGATGTTCCCGGTGCCGCCCGAGCTGAACTCGTCGTCGATGATCGAGACGGGGTGAGCGGTGTCGGGGATCCCGTTCGCGTCGATGTTCCACACCTGACCCTGCTCCGCGCAGGCGGCGCCGGCCATGTTCTCCTCGACGTGCACGACGATGTCGTGGCACGCGCGGGCGGCCTGTTCGATCTGCCCCGGGATCGGGCAGGGAGCGCCCGGGCCCGTGACCGACCGCTCACACCAGTCGATCTGGTTGTCGGGATCGCCCGGGTAGCTGATCGGCGGCTCGGCGATCACGGAGGAGGCCGCAGGATTGGCCAGCGGCACCTCGATCACCGAGATCTTGGAGTGCAGGGGGTCGTTGCCGGCAGGTGGGCCGTTGACCGGGCCGCACGTCGGCCCGGGCCGGAGCGGATACGAGGAGACGTACACGATGAGCTTGCCGCTCGGCCCCTCGGCCTTTCCGGGCCAGAGCGTGATCGTGTGTGCGCCGCAGTCCGTGTAGACCGCGGCCACCTGCGTCACTGTTGCGAACGGGTTCGCCGGGCTGTCGCTCAGCGTGAAGACCCGTACGCCCTCCCAGCCGGTTGGGTCGCCGTGCGCGACTCGTGGCGCTCCGCACATCGGGCTCGCCATCGTCCGATCCACTGCAACGAGCAGCAGGTCGGCGATCCCGTTCCCGTTGCGGTCCCAGACGATCGGATCGTTCTGGTTCGCGTCGCACGCGATGTCCTTGACCAGCGAGGGGCTGGCCGGGTTCGAGATATCGAAGATCCGCACGCCGCCGCGGGGCGGGGTACCGGCCGGGCTGCCGCCATCGCCGGTGTAGTAACCGATGAAAGCGTGCTTGCCCCAGAACGCAAGATCAGAGTTGGTCGCATTGGTCGGGTTCGTGTAGAGCAGGTCCATCCGTTGTCTCGCGTCGCGGTCGGGTCGGGCGCCGGCCGTTCCGGCGAGCAGGCCCAATGCGACGAGCGCGAAGACGATGAAGCGAAGTCGGCGTCTCATGCATACCTCCAGTAGCTAGAAAGACTCTCCGGGGGGCGCCAAATCGGCGGGCCGCGGCCTGGCGATGCGCCATGACCCGGCCGACACCTGCCCCGAGACCGCCGAGAGAGAATTGCCCGGAGCGAGGCCACCGCAGGCATACCTACCTCCCCTATCGGTGGCGGCAGTCTTCTACCTCGGCCGCACTCTGTCAAACGGGCCGGCGGCGACCGCAAGGAGCGCATCCGTGGCGCTCCGCGTCAGTTAACCTCAGGGCCCATGCCGGAAAAGCGCTACCTCGTCACTCCCGGCCCGACGCCGGTGCCTCCCGAGGTGCTGGCCGCGACCGCGCTGCCGATGATCCACCACCGCTCCGCCGACTTCCGCGCAGCGTTCGAGCGCGTGCTCGACCGGCTCGCCGAGGTGTACCGGACGCAAAACGACGTGCTGCTTTTCACCTCCGCCGGAACGGCGGCCATGGAGTCCGCCGTCGCCAACCTCTGCTCGCCCGGCGATCGCGTCCTCTGCGTCTCGCACGGGTACTTCGGCGAGCGCTGGGCGGAGATCGCGCAGGGCTACGGGCTCGACGTCGACCACGTGCGCTACGAGTGGGGCGAGACGCCGAATCCGGACGAGGTCGGCACCCGCCTCGAGGAGATCGGTGGCGCCAAGGTCGTCTACCTGACCCACTCCGACACGTCGACCGGAGGGGTCGCCGACGTGCAGTCGACCGCCGCCCGCGTCGCAGGCTCCGGCGCGCTGATCGCCGTGGACGCGATCTCGAGCCTGGCCGCCGTTCCGCTCGAGACCGACGAGTGGGGCCTCGACGTCGTTCTGACGAGCTCGCACAAGGCGCTCATGTGCCCGGCGGGCCTCGCGTTCGCAGCCATCTCCCCGGCCGCGCTCGAGGCGACCGAGACCGCTGCCTCGCCGCGCTACTACATGGACTGGCGGCGCGCCGTCACGACGCAGGCCAAGGGCGAGACGCCCTTCTCGACCGCGATCTCGCTCGTCCGCGGACTCGACGTTGCGCTCGAGATGATCCTCGAGGACGGGCTGGAGGCGGCGCACGAGCGGCACCTCCGTCTCGGCCGCGCGGCACGTGCCGGCGTGAAGGCGATGGGACTAGAGCTCTTCTCGCCCGACCACGACACGTCCGCGGTCGTGACGGCGATTCGCATGCCTGCCGAGATCGACGGGCAGGCGATCGTCGCGTCCATGCGCGAGGAGTCGAGCGTCACGATCATCGGAGGCCAGGGGCAGATGCGCGGCAAGATCGTGCGCTTCGGGCATATCGGCTACGTCGACGTCAACGACGTGACCGCTGCGCTGGCAGCGCTCGAGCGGGCGCTCGTCGGGGCCGGCGCGGACGTGGAGCGCGACGTCGCCGTGGCTGCGG
>DAITAN010000429.1:0-2268 GCA_036824235.1 Gaiellaceae bacterium
CTTCGGCCTCCGCGTCCTCGGCGGGCTCGGGCTCGGCGTCGGCCTGCGGCTCCGCAGCCGCTTCGGGCTCGCCTGCTGCCTCGGCCGCCGGCTCGGCCTCTACGGCTTCGGACGCCGGCTCGGGCGCTCCGGTCTCGGCCTCCTCAGCCGCTGCCTCCGCAGGCGTCTCGGTTTCCTCGGCCTCGACGACCTCCTCGATCGCGGCCTGCGCGTCGGCCGCCGCCTGGCGGTCGGCCTCTGCCGCAGCTTCGGCCTCGGCAGCCTCCTCGGCGGCGTAGGCCTCGAGCTCCTCCTCGGGAGGCAGCTCCCCGCCGATCGGGACGACGAGCGTCTTGACCTCGACGACGACGCCCTCGAAGACGGTGATCGGGATCTCGTAGCGCCCGATCCGCTTGATCGGGTCGGAGAGGTCGATCTTGCGCCGGTCGACGCGGACCTTCCGCGCGCGCCAGAGCTCATCGGTGATGTCGGTCGACGTGACCGAGCCGAAGAGCGTGCCGCGCTCGCCTGCGTTGACCTCGAAGCGGAGGACGGTCTTCCGCAGGGTCTCGGCGATCGCCTCCGCCTGGTCGGCGGTGCGCGCCTCGTGTCGTGCCCGCTCGGACTCCCGCTTGGCCAGCTCGGCGACGCGGGCCTCGGTGGCCTGCTCCGCGAGCTTGCGCGGCTGGAGGTAGTTGCGCATGTAGCCGCGCGCAACAGAGACCACCTCGCCGCGCAGGCCCAGCTTGTCGACGTCCTTGAGCAGGATGACGTCCATTAGCGGCCGCCGCTCCCGTGGTGCGACTCGACGTAGGGCAGAAGTGCGACCTCGCGCGCCCGCTTCACTGCGACCGCGATCTGGTCCTGATGGCGGCGGCAGGCGCCCGTGATCCTCCGCGAGCGGATCTTGCCCTTCTCGGAGATGTAGCGGCGCAGCTGGTTGTAGTTCTTGTAGTCGACCTCTTCGATCTTCTCCCGGCAGAAGTAACAGCTCTTCCGCCGGGTCGGGCCTGACGAGGGAGACGTGCGGCGTCGCTTGGCCTGCTCTCGTGCCATCTGCTTTCGAACCTCGCTCTCTAGAACGGAATGTCGTCGTCGGCCGCGGCGGCACCCGCCGGCGCGAAGTCCGAGCGGTCGGCCGTCACGTCGGACGCCGGGATGTACTGGCCTTGCTCGCCGCCGTCGGTCCGGCTGTCGAGGAACTGCACCTGGAAGGCCACGACCTCGACCTTCGAGCGCTTGCTCCCGTCCTGTGCCTCCCAGGAGGACCAGTCGAGCCGGCCGTCGATGCCGACGCGGCGGCCCTTGGCGAGGTGCTGCGAGAGCATCTCGGCCTGGTTCCCGAAGACCTTCACGTCGAAGAAGTTGGGCTTGTCGGTCCAGTTGCCCGCGTCGTCCTTCTGGCGCCCGTTCACGGCGAGCCCGAGCTGCAGGACGGGCGAGCCGGAAGGGAGGTGCCGAAGCTCAGGGTCGCGGGTGAGGCGCCCGACGAGCGTTACGCGGTTGATATCTCCAGCCATGGCTTCAGAGCTCCTCGGTCGAACGTTTGTTCTATGCTACTCGGCCGCCGGGACGGTCTCCCGCGCCGGCGGCGGGGAGGGCTCGCGGGGCTCGCGGGACTCGCGGGATTCGCGCGCGTGGTGCTGCGAGGGCTCGCGCTGAGAGGTCGTGCGGGCGGTCGGGATCCTACGGACGGCCATGTGCCGGAGCACGCCGTCGGTGATCTTGAGGATGCGTGTCAGCTCGTCGAGCGTCTCGGCGTCGCTGTCGAAGACGAGAAGGAAGTAGAAGGCCTCGGTCTTCTTGTCGATCTCGAAGGCGAGCTTCCGCCTGCCCCAGGCGTCGTCGCTCTGCCAGCTCCCGCCGCGCGACTCGACGAGCTCCCGGATCCGCTTCAGGATCTCGTTCTGGCGCTCCTCAGGAAGCTCGGCATCGAGCAGCAGCATGATCTCGTATGGATTCACAGTTCCCGTATCTCCTTCCCTCGGTCTACACGGCCCCGCCTTCGCGCACCGCTCGGGAATCAGCGGGGCCCGGCGAAGCAGGAAGCTCGTCGAGTATAGCGGCGGTCACAGGCTTGCCCGACGCCTCGATGTCGTGAAAGAGTGACGAGAGTGAGAAGAAACGCGAAACTGGCGCTCGTCGCGGTCGCCGGGGCCGCGGTAGGGGCCCTTCTCTCCCGCTGGCGACGGCCCCCCGAGGCACCGCCGGGCCCACCCGACCAGCGCGCGGAGGAGCTCCGGCAGAAGCTCGCCGAGGCTCGCGCTGCCGTTGCCGACGAAGCTGACT
>DAITAN010000063.1:0-10178 GCA_036824235.1 Gaiellaceae bacterium
GTAGGAACGCCTCGAACTCGTCGTCCGCGCGGTCGAGCTCGTCCACGAGCAGGACGGCGCCCGCGCCGGCCCGGATCGCGCGCAGCAACGGACGCTCGACGAGAAACTCGGGCCCGTACAGCTCGGCCACGCGCTCCCCGGCGCCGATCTCGCCCTCCTGGAGGGCGCGCGCGTAGAGCAGCTGGCGCGCGTAGTCCCATTCATAGAGCGCCTGCGAGGCGTCGATCCCCTCGTAGCACTGGAGGCGGATCAGGTCGGCGTCGAGGATCCGCGCGAGGGTCTTGCCGACCTCCGTCTTGCCGACGCCGGCTTCGCCCTCGAGGAGCAGCGGGCGACCCATGGACGTGGCCAGGAAAACCGCGGTGGCCAGCCCGCGGTCGGGGAGGTACGACTCCTTCCGCAGAGCCTTCTCTACGTCGGCTACAGATCCGAATGGCACCTGTGAAGCGTACGCAAGGTTGACGTAGCAAGGACGCGGACGGGAGGAGTATTCTCGCTCCGCACCACCGCACCGACCCCGGGGTTACGGAAGGAGGCCCAACCGCATGTACCCCGCGAGGTTCGAGTACCACGCTCCGCAGAGCGTCGACGAGGCGCTCACCGTCCTGGAGCGCTACGGGGACGAGGGCAAGGTGCTCGCGGGCGGGCAGAGTCTCATTCCGCTGATGAAGCTCCGTTTCGCCTCTCCGCGAGCGCTCGTCGACATCAACCGCATCGGAGGGCTCGACTCGATCCAGGAGGACAACGGCTTCCTGTCGATCGGGGCCCTCGTGCGCCACAAGGACTGCGAGCGGTCAGACGCTCTCCGCGGGCGCTTCGGCGTGCTCGGTGACGCTGCGCCGCAGATTTCCGACCCGATCGTGCGCAACCTGGGGACGGTCGTCGGCTCGCTCGCGCACGCCGACCCACAGGGCGACTGGGGCTCGGCGCTGCTCGCGGCAGGCGCGCAGCTCGAGGTCACCTCCTCGGGAGGCACACGTACGATCCCGCTGGACGAGCTCTTCCAAGGTCCGTTCACGACGAGCCTGCAGGCGAACGAGATTGCCACGGCCGTCCAGATCCCCGACCCGGGGGCGCGCGCAGGCGGGACGTACCTCAAGCTCGAGCGCAGGGTCGGCGACTACGCCACCGTCGGCGTCGCCGTCCACCTCTCGTTCGACAACGGCACCGTCGGCCGCGCCGGGATCGCGCTGACCGGAGTCGGACCCCGGAACCTGCGGGCCGAGGCCGCCGAGGCCTCGCTCGCCGGCGCCGAGCTGAACGACGACACGATCAAGGCGGCGGCGGAGCTCGCCGCCGAAGCCGCGCAGCCACGGAGCGACGAGCGCGGAAGCGCCGACTACAAGCGGAGCGTCGTCCGCGTCTTCACGGAGCGAGGGCTCCGCAAGGCGGCCGAGACGGCGGCCGCGTGAGGAGGAACGATGACCGAAGCAGCTGTCGAGACCGGCACGTTCACGCGTACGGTCACCGCGACGGTGAACGGCACCGCCCGCTCGGCCGACGTCGAGACGCGGCTCCTGCTCGTGCACTTCCTCCGCGAAACGCTGGCGCTCACGGGCACGCATATCGGCTGCGACACGACCAGCTGCGGCGCGTGCACGGTGCTTCTGGACGGGACGCCCGTGAAGTCTTGCACCGTCCTGGCCGTTCAGGCCGACGGGCGTGAGATCACCACCGTCGAGGGGCTGGCCGGCGCCGACGGGCTGAGCTCGGTGCAAGAGGGCTTCCACGAGGAGCACGGGCTCCAATGCGGCTTCTGCACGCCCGGGATGATGCTGACCGCCACCGCGCTCCTGGCCGAGAACCCCGATCCGAGCGAGGAGGAGATCCGCTGGGCGATCAGCGGCCAGATCTGCCGCTGCACCGGCTACCAGAACATCGTCAAGGCGGTCCAGTACGCGGCCGCCAAGGGAAAGGAGGGCTAGATGGCCGTCAGCGAAGAGCAGGTCATCCGCGGCATCGGCCACTCCGTCAAGCGGTTCGAGGACGCCCGCTTCCTCCGGGGCAAGGGCAACTACTTCGACGACATCACGCTCCCCGGGATGCTGCACCTCGAGTTCCTGCGGAGCCCGTACGCGCACGCCCGCATTACGTCGATCGACACCTCCGCGGCCGCCGCCGTCGAAGGCGTCGTTGCCGTCGTTACGGGCGAGCTGCTCGCCCAGCACAACCTGGCCTGGATGCCGACGCTCTCTGGCGACACGCAGGCCGTGCTCGCCACCGACAAGGTCCGCTTCCAGGGGCAGGAGGTCGCGGCGGTCATCGCCGAGTCCCCGTACATCGCCAAGGACGCCTGCGAGCTCATCGACGTCGACTATGAGCCGCTGGAGGCGATCACGAGCCCCCAGCAGGCGCTGGCGGAGGGCGCGCCGGTCATCCGCGACGAGAAGGAAGGGCAGACCGACAACCACATCTACAGCTGGGAGTCCGGCGACAAGGACGCGACCGACAAGGCCTTCGAAGCGGCCGACAAGGTCGTCGAGCTCGACACGTTCTACCCGCGCTGCCATCCGGCGCCGCTCGAGTGCTGCGGCTGCGTGGCCGACGTCAACCCGGCCACGGGCAAGGCGACGATCTACATGACGTCGCAGGCCCCGCACGCGCACAGGACGCTCTTCGCGCTCGTGGCCGGCCTGCCCGAGCACAAGATCCGCATCATCTCGCCCGACCTGGGCGGCGGCTTCGGCAACAAGGTGCCGATCTACCCCGGCTACGTCTGCGCGACCGCCGCCTCGCTGCTGATCGGAAGGCCCGTGAAGTGGGTCGAGGACCGCACCGGCAACCTCATCTCGACCGGCTTCGCCCGCGACTACCACATGCACGGTGAGCTGGCTCTCAAGGAAGGCAGGATCACCGCTCTCCGCGTGAGGATGCTCTCCGACAACGGCGCGTTCTTTGCCGACGCGCAGCCGACGAAGTGCAAGGCGGGGCTCTTCCACATCGTCACCGGCTCCTACGACATCCCCGCGGCGCACATCTCCACCGAGGGCGCGTACACGAACAAGGCCCCGGGCGGGGTCGCCTACCGCTGCTCGTTTCGCGTCACCGAGGCCTCGTACCTGATCGAGCGCCTCGTCCAGACCGCGGCGTACGAAACGGGCGTCGACCCGGTCGACTTCCGCAAGCAGAACTTCATCAAGCCCGAGCAGTTCCCCTACAAGTCGGCGACCGGGTTCGAGTACGACTCAGGCGACTACGGCGCCGCCATGGACCTCGCGCTCGAGAAGCTCGGCTATGCGGACCTCCGCCGCGAGCAGGAGGAAGCCCGCGCCGAGGGTCGGCTGATCGGGATCGGCGTCGCCTCCTTCACTGAGGTGGTAGGCGCCGGCCACGGGGCCGACTACGACATCGCCGGCCTGCGCATGAACGACGGCGCCGAACTGCGTATCCATCCCACGGGCAAGGCCGTCCTCAAGCTCAGCGTCAAGTCGCAGGGGCAGGGCCACGAGACGACGTTCGCGCAGATCGTCGCCGAGGAGCTCGGCCTCCAGCCCGAGGACGTCGACGTCCAGGAGGGCGACACCGACCACACGCCCTACGGGCTCGGCACGTACGCGAGCCGTTCGACGCCCGTCTCGGGCGCCGCGACCTCCATGGTCTCGCGGCGGATCCGCGCCAAGGCGCAGAAGATCGCCGCGCATCTCCTGGAGGCGTCCGAGGACGACCTCGAGTGGGAGAAGGGCCGCTTCGTCGTCAGGGGCGCGCCCGAGAAGTCGAAGACGATCCAGGACGTCGCCTTCGCGGCCTACACGAACATCCCGGAGGGGATGGAGGGCGGCCTCGAGGGCGTCTACTACTACGACCCGCCCAACATGACGTATCCGTTCGGGACCTATGCGGTCGTCGTCGAGATCGATCGCGGGACGGGCGCGTGGAAGGTGCTCCGTTGCGTGGCCGTGGACGACTGCGGCGTGCGTATAAACCCGATGGTCGTCGCGGGCCAGATTCACGGCGGCCTGACCGAGGGCTTCGCCATTGCCGCCATGCAGCTGATCGACTTCGATGAAGACGGCAACTGCATGGGCGCGAACTTCATGGACTACCTCATCCCGACCGCCTGGGAGACGCCGAAGTTCGAGCTCGGCGAGACCGTGACGCCGTCGCCGCACCATCCGCTCGGCGCCAAGGGCATCGGCGAGTCGGCGACGGTCGGCGCGCCGGCGGCCTTCGTCAACGCGGTCGTGGACGCGCTCGCCCACGCAGGTGTCCGCAACCTGGAGATGCCGGTGACGTCAGACAAGGTCTGGGCGGCCCTCCAGGAGGCAAACTTGGGGGAGTGACCCCTGCGGACGTCATCGTCGAGGCCGGCCGGCTCGCCGCCGAGGGGAAGCCGTACGCCCTCGCCACGGTCGTCAACGTCGTTCGCCCCGCGTCGGCTCGGCGGGGCGACCGCGCGCTCGTCACGCCCGACGGCACGGTCACGGGCTGGATCGGCGGCGCCTGCTCCGAGCCGTCGGTCGCCCGCGAGGCGCTTCGCGCGCTGGCCGACGGAGAACCTCGCGTCGCCCGGATGGAGGGCGTGTGCGCCTCGGAGGGGATCGTCGAAGTCTTGATCGAGCCCGTGCTCCCCGCTCCGCTCCTGGCGGTCATGGGCGAGAGCCCGGCGGCCCGCACGCTCGTCGAGCTCGCACGGACAGTGGGCTGGCGCCTCACCGAGGACAAGGTCGAGGGCGCCGACGCGGTCGTCGTGGCCACGATGGGGCACGGCGACGAGGACCTGCTCGCCGCCGCTCTCCGGGGCGGGGCCGGCTACGTCGGCCTCGTGGCGAGCGCCCGTCGCGCGACGAGCGTGCTCGCGGAGCTCCGCGATCAGGGGCTCGACGAGGAGGAGGTCCTGCGCGTCCGGGCGCCCGCAGGCCTTGATCTGGGGCCGTCCACGCAGGAGGAGATCGCGGTCGCCATCCTGGCCGAGCTCGTCGCCTGGCGACACACGCGTCCCGGCGAGAGCCCGGTCCCCATGGAGGCCGTCGACCCCGTGTGCGGCATGACCGTCTCCGTCGAGGCGGCCGAGCGCGTCGAGCACGAGGGCACCACCGTCGTCTTCTGCTCTGCGCATTGCCGCGCGCGTTTCGAGGCCGAACCCGAGCGGTACGGGTCGAGGACGTCGTGAGAGACATCCTAGAGACCCTCGAGCGCTGGGCCGCCGACGGTGCGCCCGTGGCGATCGCCACCGTGGTGGACACCGAGCGCTCGGCTCCGCGCGATCCCGGCGCCGCGCTGGCGGTCTCCGAGAGCGGCGACGTGGCAGGCTCGGTGACGGGCGGCTGCGTCGAGCCCGCCGTCTACGGCGAGGCCCGCGAGGTGCTCGCCGGCGGCTCGCCCAGGCTCAAGACCTACGGGATCGCCGACGAGGAGGCCTTCGAGGTCGGGCTCCCCTGCGGGGGCACCGTGCACATCTTCGTCGACCGCCTCGACCCCGAGCTCGTCGCGCCGATCGCCGACGCGGTGCGCGAGGAGCGCCCGATCGCCCTCGAGATCCGCATTACCGGAGACGACGCCGGCGCCAAGCGGCTCGTCACGCTGGACGACGAGGGCCCTGCAGCGGAGCTGCTCGCGCGCGGAGACAACGGCATCGTCGACACGCCGGAGGGCCAGATCTTCGTCTCTTCGTTCGCACCGCGCCCGAACATGTACGTCTTCGGCGCCGTCGACCACGCAGCCGCGCTCGCCTCCGTCGGCCGCTACCTCGGCTACCGCGTGACGGTGTGCGACGCGCGGGCGAAGTTCGTCACGCCGGAGCGCTTCCCGGACGTGGACGAGCTCGTCGTCGAGTGGCCCGACAAGTTCCTCGCCAACGCGCCCGTGGACGAGCGGACGGTCGTCTGCGTCCTCACGCACGACCACAAGTTCGACGTACCCGCGCTCAAGGTCGCGCTCGGGACGCCGGCGGGCTACATCGGCGCGATGGGCAGCAGGCGCACGAACGAGAGCCGCAACGAGCGCCTGCGAGCCGAGGGCGTCTCCGACGAGGACATCGCCCGCATCCACGCCCCTATCGGCCTCAAGATCGGCTCGCGAACGCCCGAGGAGGTTGCGGTTGCCATCGCGGCCCAGATTGTCCAGGTCATGCGCTCCCCACGGAAACAGGAGGCACTGACGACGTGAAGCTCGAGAACTCGTTCCAGGTCGACGCGCCTCCCGAGAGGGCGTGGGAGCTCCTGATGGACGTCCCGCGCATCGTGCCCTGCATGCCCGGTGCAAAGCTCGACGAGGTAGTCGACGACTCCCACTGGAAGGCGACGATGGTGGTGAAGCTCGGCCCCATCGGGCTCACGTTCGCCACCGACGTCGAGCGAACCGAGGTGGACGAGGCCGCCAAGCGGGTCGCGCTCGGGGCCAACGCCCGCGAGACCCGGAACCGCGGTCGCGCGAGCGCCACGATCGTCTCGTCGCTCGCGTCCGAGAACGGCGGCACGCGCGTCGACATCGTCACCGACCTCTCGCTCTCGGGGACGGTGGCGCAGTACGGGCGAGGGATGATCGAGGACATCTCCTCGCAGATGGTCACGAGCTTTGCCCAGTGCCTCCAGGCGCAGCTCGGAGACTCCGCCGAGAAGGCGGAGCAGGCGGTCGCCTCGCAGGCAAAGCCGATCTCCGGGCTCTCGCTCTTCTTCTCCAGCCTTGGGCGCCGCATCCGGCGCCTCTTCGGAAGGAGGTCGTCGCAGTGAGAACGATCGGGATGACGGTCAACGGAGAGAGCCACTCGGCAGAGGTCGAGCCGAGACAGCTCCTCGTCTACTTCCTGCGCGAGCAGCTCGGGCTGACCGGCACGGTGGTCGGCTGCGACACCTCCTCGTGCGGCGCCTGCACGGTCCTCGTGGACGGTGAGTCCGTGAAGTCGTGCACGATGCTGGCCGTCCAGGCCGACGGGCACGAGGTCACCACGATCGAGGGCATAGGCGCCCCCGGCGACCTGCACCCGGTGCAGCAGGCCTTCCACGAGCAGCACGGCCTCCAGTGCGGGTTCTGCACTCCCGGGATGGTGATGGCGACCATCAGCATCCTCGAGGAGAGCCCCAGTCCGAGCGACGAGGAGATCCGGCACGCGCTCGAGGGCAACCTGTGCCGCTGCACGGGCTACGTCAACATCGTCAAGGCGGTCAAGGCCGCCGCGGCGGCCTGAGGGGAGGGGAAATGGCAACCACCGAGGCCGAGACCTACATCGGCAAGTCCGTTCCCCGCAAGGAGGACGCGAAGCTCCTCACCGGCCAGTCCAGGTTTATCGACGACCTGAACATGACCGGAATGGTGTGGGCGTCGCTCGTCCGCAGCCCCTACGCGCACGCGAAGATCACGCGCGTCGACGTCAGCGCGGCCCGCGAGGCCGAGGGTGTTGTGGAGGTCTTCTCCGGCGCCGACCTCGCCGACGACTGGGCCGCCACGCTCCCGTGCGTCTGGCTCGTCACCGAGGACACGAAGCAGCCGATGCACCGCCCACTGGCCACCGACAAGGTGCGCTACCAGGGCGACGGCGTCGCGGTCGTGATCGCCGAGTCGCGCGCTCTGGCCAAGGACGCCGCGGAGCTCGTCGAGGTCGACTACGAAGAGCTGCCGGCGGTGATCGACCCCGAGGCGGCGCTCGCCGACGGCGCGCCGATCCTCCACGACGAGCTCGGCACGAACCACTGCTTCACCTGGAAGCTCGAGGGCGGCGACGTCGAGGGCGTCTTCGGCAACGCGCCCGTGACCGTGAAGGAGCGCTATCGCCAGCAGCGCCTGATCCCGAACGCCATCGAGCCGCGGGGCGTCATCGCGCAGTACCAGCCTTCTCAGGACGAGTACACGCTCTGGTCGGCGACGCAGATCCCGCACATCCTTCGCTTCTGGCTCGCGATCGTGCTGGGCGTGCCCGAGTCCCGCCTGCGCGTCATCGCGCCGGACGTCGGCGGCGGCTTCGGCTCGAAGCTGAACGTCTACGCCGAAGAGGCGCTCGCACTCGCGCTTGCAAAGCGAATCGGGCGGCCCGTGAAGTGGACCGAGGAGCGCTCGGAGGGCTACCTCGCCACGATCCACGGCCGCGACCACTGGCAGGAGATGGAGTACGCGGCCGACGAAGACGGGAAGATCCGCGGCGTCCGCGCCAAGCTCGTGGTCGGGCTGGGCGCCTATCTCCAGCTCGTCACGGCCGGCACGCCGATCCTGGGCGGCTGGGTGTACGGCGGGCCGTACGACATCGAGGCGTACTCGCTGGAGGTAATCGGCGCGTTCACCTCGGCGACCCCGACCGACGCCTACCGCGGCGCCGGACGGCCCGAGGCGACGTACCTGATCGAGCGCACGGTTGACGCGCTCGCGCGCAAGCTCGAGATGGATCCGGCGGAGCTGCGGCGAAAGAACTTCATCACGGAGTTCCCGTACACGCTCGCCTCCGGGCTCACGATCGACTCCGGCGACTACGTCGGCGCACTCGACCGGGCGCTCGAGATGGTCGGCTACGAGGAGCTCCGCGCCGAACAGGCTGAGCGGCGCGCCAAGGGCGACACGAAGGAGCTCGGGATCGGCTTCTCGACCTACACCGAGATGTGCGGCCTGGCTCCGTCGCGGATCCTCGGAGCCATCCTCTACGCGGCCGGCGGCTGGGACGCGGCCACGGTTCGCTGCCTCCCGACCGGAAGCGTCGAGGTCTTCATCGGCACCTCGCCGCACGGCCAGGGGCACGTGACCACGTTCTCGCAGATCGTCGCGGAGCGGCTCGGCGTCCCCATCGACCAGGTGGAGGTGATCCACGGCGACACCACGGCGATGCAGCTCGGGCTCGACACGTACGGGAGCCGAAGCCTCGCAGTCGGCGGTATCGCGCTCTACAACGCCGCCGAGAAGGTGATCGCCAAGGCCCGCGACGTCGTCGCGCACAAGCTCGAGGTCTCGTCCGACGACCTCGAATACGACAACGGCACCTTCAAGGTCGCAGGCACGGACAAATCCATGACCGTCCGTGACGCGGCCCTGCACGCCTTCACCGCCCACGACCTGCCCGACGGCATGGAGCCGGGCCTCGAAGCGACGTTCGTCTACGACCCACCCAACTTCAGCTGGCCGGGCGGCGCGCACATCTGCGTCGTCGAGGTCGACACGGAGACCGGATCCGTCGACCTCCGCCGCTACATCGCGGTGGACGAGATCGGCAACGTCATCAACCCGATGGTCGTCGACGGCCAGATCCACGGCGGCATCACCCAGGGCATCGCACAGGCGCTCTGGGAGGAGGCGATCTACGACGACGACGGCAACCTGACGACGGGGTCGATGCTCTCGTACCTCGTCCCCAGCGCCGCCGAGACGATCGACTACGAGCTCGACCGCGTCAACGCGCCGAGCCCGACGAACCCGCTCGGCGTCAAGGGCGTGGGGGAAACGGGCACGATCGCCTCGACGCCGGCGGTGATCAACGCCGTGGTCGATGCGCTCTCGCCGTACGGGGTCACCGACGTCACGATGCCGGCCAAGCCCGAGAACGTCTGGCGCGCGCTGCAGGAAGGAGGTGCGAAGTGATTCCCGCATCCTTCGACTACGAGGTCGCCGAGTCCGTCGACCACGCGATCGAGCTCCTCGGCTCCGGCCCTGATGCGAAGCTCCTCGCGGGCGGCCACTCGCTCCTCCCGCTCATGCGGCTCCGGCTCGCCAGGCCAGAGCTGCTGGTGGACATCGGCCGGCTCTCGGACCTCTCGTACGTACGGGAGGACGGCGACGCGATCGCGATCGGCGCGCTCACGCGCTACCACGACCTCCACCACGACGAGCTACTGCGGGCCGAGTGCCCGATCCTCGCCGAAGCCGTGGGCACGATCGGCGACCCGCAGGTGCGCCACCGCGGCACGATCGGCGGCTCGGTCGCGCACACCGACCCTGCCTCCGACGCGCCGACGATCCTGCTTGCACTCGATGCCGAGCTCGTCGTTCGCGGGCCCGGCGGCGAGCGGCGACTCCCGGTGGCCGAGAGCTTCGCCGGGTTCCTCCAGACGGCGCTCGACCCTCAGGAGGTGCTGACGGAGATCCGCGTCCCCAAGACCGGCAGCGCGTGGGCGTACGAGAAGTTCACGCGACGAGCCCAGGACTGGGCCACGGTCGGCGTCTGCGCCGTCCAGGTCAACGGCGGCTTTCACGTCGGCCTCACGAACATGGGGGCGACGGCCCTGCGTGCGAGCGGCGTCGAGGAAGCGCTCTCGTCGGGCGCCGAC
>DAITAN010000064.1:0-10162 GCA_036824235.1 Gaiellaceae bacterium
GACCTTGTAGACGTCGTCGATGCCGTGCTCCTGCGCCTGCTCGCCGCCGCGCTTCGCTGCCTTGGCGGCGAGCTCCAGGCGCAGCTCTGGCCCACCGCCCGCTCCGAGATCGAGCAGGCGCAGGAGCACGGCATCGACGACGTCTACAAGGTCTTCGAGACCGACGAGCTGGCGCCGGGCGAGGTGATCGTCGCGGCGACGGGCGTCACGAACGGCGACCTGCTGCGCGGCGTCCGGTACCTCACGGACAGCGCGCGCACGCACTCGATCGTCATGTGCACCCGCCACAACTGGGTGCGCTTCGTCGACGGCGTCCACTTCTTCGCGCGGGACCGGCGCGAAGAGGTGCGCCTCCTCGGATAGCCTAGGAAGCGATGCCGACGCGAGAAGAGATCTTCGAGGCGCTCAGGGTCGTCGAGGACCCCGAGCTCGGCATGGACATCGTCGAGCTGGGCCTCCTCTACGACGCTGCGATCGAGGGCCCGAAGGTGCACGTCACCTACAGCCTCACGTCGATGGGCTGCCCGGTGGGCCCGATGATCGAACAGCAGATCCGCGAGGTTGTCGAGAGCCTCGAGGGCGTCGGCGACGTCGAGATGGAGCTCACCTGGGACCCACCGTGGTCGCCGGAGCGCATGTCCGACGACGCGAAGTTCATCCTCGGCTTCGGCTAGCACCTGCCTGCGCCTGGGCGATCCACTCCGAGACCGAGACGAGCTTCTTCGGGCCGCGGTCCTTCGGTGAGAGGTCGACCTGGCCCTCGGCGCCGTCGAACACGGCGCCGACGATGATCGCGCCGGCGACCTTCGGTTCGAGGAACTTCGTCCCGCTGAGCCTGGCGCCGGTGAAGTCGACGTCCCGGAGGTCGGATTCCTCGAAGCGCGCGTCGCGCAGGTTTGCGTTGGAGAGGTCGGCGCCGCTCAGGTCCGCCAGCTTGAAGTTCGCGCCCTCACAGTCCGCGCCCGCGAGCACTGCGCCCTCGAAGAACGTCTCGCGGAACTGCGCCCGGATGAGAATCGCGTTCCTGAACGACGCGTCCTTGAGAGTCGCCTTGTAGAGGTCGGCGTCGGTGAAGTCGACCCGCGCCCAGTAGGCGTCGTCTGCCCTGGCGTTCGAAAGGTCGGCTCCATGGAGATCTCCGTACTCGCTCTTCGACACCGGCTCGACCGAGTCGTCCCAGGGATAGCACCGGCGCGTCGCCTCCTCGTCGTCGGCCCACGGTTGGTGCAGCACCACCTGGATCGTCAACGTCTTCAGCACCTTCGCCTCCTCCTCGATGGCGAGCGACGCGGCCAGCACCTGCTTCGTGAGCTGGACGAGCTCGTCGCGCCTCGAGTCCGAGACCTGCCACTCCTGCGGGAACGCCCGCAGGAGCTCACCGAGCTTCACCGCGGCCGCCGTCCGAAGGAGCTCGCTCGGCGAGGCGAGCTCGACGACCATCTGCTGGTAGAGCTCGTCGACCTTCCTCCGGTCCTCGAACTCGATCCGCTTCCGTGTCGAGCGGCTCTGGCCGATGAGGTAGCCGCCGACCGCTCCGCCGACGGTCACGAGAACACCAACGAGCTTCAGCCAGAAGAGGCTGCCGCCCGTGTCGCTGCGGATCTGCCGGATCTCGGCCGAGAGCTTGTCGACTTCGCGCAGCTCACGCAGGTCCGCCGGATCGGCGGCGGGGCTCAGGGCGTCGCGCTCGATCATGTACTGCGAGAAGTAGGCGAGCCCGAGAACGACCACGAGCAGCCCGACGACGGACAGAGCGATCGTCAGCGACTCGTTCATCCTCCAGGCCCGCGTCACGGGGCGCCTCCGTACGCGCGAACGTCGAGCGCCTTCACGTCGACGTGGATGACCTCCCGGCCAAGGGCGACCGCATGCTGCACGGCGTCGGCGGTGCCGCCCGGGCCGAGACCGGGCCGCCCGTCCCAGGCTGCGACGAGGAGGTCGGAGTTCTGTACGACCCACCGCATTGCCGCCTTGTAGGCGCGTCGCGAGCGGGAAGGGTAGGGCAGGCGCTCCTCGCTCTCGGCCGCGTCCCGCAGCTCCTCGTAGCGGCGTCGGGTGGCGTCGTTCACGAAGTCCGCCTCGTAGTCACGGAACGGCCTCACGACGCGCAGCGGTATCCCGAGCGCCAGCGCCGCCTCCGCAAAGATCGTGTCGGCGCCCTCCGCGAGAGCCGAGACCGCCGTGACGCGCGGCCACCGCAGCTGGGCGGCGGAGAGGACACCATGGGAGGCATCGGCGACGAACGCGCTCGTGCGGGCGCCGCCGAGATCCCGGTGGCCGACGATGGCTACGCGGACCACCGCGCCATGCTCCCAGACAGGTCGGTCGGATCCGGCTCGCCGGGCGACCGCGAAGCTCGACTTTCGGCGGGGGCGCGGACACGCCGTTCGGCGGTCGCTCTCACGCCGATCGTCCCCACACTCTTAGTCATGGGCGAGAGGGTGGCGGCGAATCGCAACGGGCTCCCTGAGGCGACGCGGGTGCGGCGCTGGCGGCGGTCTCAGTTCATCGCCCTGGGCTTCACGCCGACCGAGGCGTCGCTGTTGACGAAGGCGGCCGTCGACCTCGGCGACGTTCGGCGTCTCGTCGCGTCCGGCTGCCCGCTCGAGATCGCCCGCCGAATCGTTCTCTAGCGCTAACCGGGGATCGTGAGGACGACCTTGCCGAGCTGGCGGCCGGCCTCCAAGTGCTCGTGCGCCGCCGCTGCCTCTGCGAGTGGGAAGGAGCGATCGACGATCGGCTCCGCGCGTCCGCTCGCCACGAGCTCGTAGACCGCCTGGAAGTCGGCCTGGGTCCCCATGGTCGAGCCCAGGACCGTGAGCTGCTTCCACCAGATCCGGTGAAGGTTGGCCGGAGGGTTCGGCCCGCTCGTCGCTCCGCAGACGGCGACCCGCCCGCCTGGCGCTGCCACCTGGAGCGAGGTCTTCCAGGTCGCCTCGCCGACGTGCTCGATTACGACGTCCGCACCGTGGCCCCCGGTGGCCTCGCGCACCGCCGCGGCGACGTCGGCCTCGGCGTGGTTGACCGTCGCATCGGCGCCGAGCTCGCGGGCGCGTGCGAGCTTTTCGTCGCTGGACGAGGTGACGATCACCCGCGCGCCGAGGGCCTTGGAGATCTGCATGGCCGCGGTGGCAACGCCTCCGCCGATGCCCCAGACGAAGACCCATTCGCCTTCCTGGAGGCCCGCGCGCGTCACGAGCATGCGGTAAGCGGTCTCGAAGACGAGAGGGAACGCGGCCGCCTGCTCGAACGTGAGGCCGTCCGGCAATGGATAGACGTAGTCGGCCGGAAGCGAAATCAATTCCGCATGCGTCCCGTCCATGTGCTCGCCAACGATCCTGGCGCCTTCGTCGAGGCCCGGGTTGATGACGACCTCGTCGCCCTCGCGAAAGCGGTCGACGCCCTCGCCCAGCGCGACGACCACGCCGGCACCGTCCGCGCCGAGAATGCGCGGCTTGGGCGCCGAGGGGAGGCCGCGGCGCAGCCAGACGTCCAGGTGGTTGAGGCTTGCGGCCCTGAGGCCGATCAGCACCTCGCCAGGGCCGGCGACCGGATCCGGCGCGTCCTCGTACTTGAGGACATCCGGCCCTCCGTCCTCGTGGATCCGAACGGCTTTCACTGCGCGATCCTAGCCGGTGGTACCGTGGGGCCGGCATGACGACCGCCGAGCTCGACCGCGTAGCGGAGGAGCTCGGGATCGACGTCGTCGGGGCCGCGGCTGCCCAGCCGTACGCCGAGACCGAGCGCCACATCGTGGAGCGCCGTTCCCGCGGCCTTTTCGCCGGGATGCGCTTCACCATGGCCCAGCCCGAGGTGTCGTGCCATCCCGAGACGCTGCTTCCCGGAGCGCGCACGGTCGTCTCCGCCGCGCAGTGCTACTACGCGCCCGGTCCCGAGCCGACGCCCTCGGAGGGCAGGCTGCCGCGGTACACCTGGGCGGACGGCTACGCAGAGCTCCGCGAGAAGCTCGACGCACTCGGCCGGCGCCTGGGCGGGAGCTACCGCGTGCTCGTGGACGAGAACCAGCACGTCGACCGCGAGGGCGCGGCCCGCGCCGGCGTCGGCTTTTACGGCAAGAACACGATGCTCATCACGCGCAAGCACGGCTCGTGGGTGGTTCTCGGTACGCTCATCACAGATGTCGAGGTCGAGTCGGGCGCGCCGCTCGACCTCGACTGCGGCTCCTGCACGCTCTGCATCGAGGCCTGCCCGACCGGCGCCCTCGACGACCCGGGCGTCGTCGACTCGACGAAGTGCCTCTCCTACTGGACGCAAGCTCCTGCCCCGATCCCCGAGGACTACCGGGAGCACCTCGCCGCCCAGGTCTACGGCTGCGACATCTGCCAGGACGTCTGCCCGTGGAACCGCGGCATCGAGAAGCGCAGGGCCGAGCGGGAGCCGCCGCAGGAGGCGGAGGCGGTCGTTTCTCTCGCCGACTGGTTGACGGCGTCCGACGAAAGTCTCCGCGCCCGCTACGACCGTCTCTACTACCCCCGAAACGATGTTCGCTACCTGCGACGAAATGCTCTTGTTGCGGCGGGCAATTCGGCCGATAGGACACTCGTGGACGCCGTACGGCCGTACGCCGAGGGCGACGACCCGCTCCTTCGCGAGCACGCCGAGTGGGCGCTCGCGCGTCTCGGAGACGGCCCGTGACCGAGGCCGCCCGCCTCCGGCAGACCGAGATCTGGATCGCCTGGATCCGGGTTCTCGCCGTCCCGTTCGCCGTGTTCGAGATCGCCTGGGCACGGGGCGAGTACCCGCCCGGATACGAGCGTTGGGGCTGGAGCGCGGCAGTCGCGCTCGCCGTCGGCTCGGTCGCGTTCTTCTGGCTTGCCCATCGCGATCTCGATCGCCGCGGCCGCATGCGCATCGGTGCGCTCGCGCTCGCGTTCGACACGGCGATCGTCTACGCCTACGTCTTCGTCCACGCCTTCGAGATGGGCACGCCCTCCTGGGGCATCCTCTACCTCCCGGTCGTCGAGGGCGCGATTCGCTACGGGATCCGCGGCGGCGCGATCATGCCGTTCGTCGTCCTCCCGTTCCTCGGGATCGCCGAGTGGTGGCGCGCCGCGGAGTTCGGGCCTCCACCGTTCGATCCCGACCGCGTCACACTGCCCGTCGGCCTCCAGCTGCTCATGGGCCTCGTCGTCGGCTGGCTCGTCGACCGTCTCCGGACGGAGACCGCGGTCGCCGAAGCGCGGGCCGCGGAGGCCGAGGACCTGCGGGACGCGCTCGGGCGCCGCGCCGACCTGCTCGATGCGCTCAACCGCACGGCCCGTGCACTCGGATCTTCGCTCGACCAGGACCTCGCGCTCGAGGCGTTCAAACGGGAGCTGCACAGCGTCATCGCCTTCGACCGGGTCGAGCTGAGGCTCGCGGCCGGAGGCGACGACTTCCTCGTCGCGTCCGGCGGCTTTCCCGGCGCGGAGCCCGGCGAGCAGGTCTCCGGCCCGCTCGCCGTCGGCAACCGCACGCTCGGCCGACTCGTCGTCGCCCGCGACGGCGGGCCGGCATTCACGCCCGAGGAGACGGAGCTCGTCTCCCTGCTCGCCCGGCAGGTCGCCTCGGCGGTGGAGAACATCCGCATGTACGAGACCGAGCGGAGCGCGGCCGACGAGATGCGCAGGCTTTCTGCACTTCGTGCCGACTTCGTCTCGATGGTCTCCCACGAGCTGCGGGGGCCGATGGCCTCCGTGATCGGCTGTGCCCAGACGCTGCGCATGCGCTGGCGCGAGCTGAGCCAGGAGCAGCGCGAGTCGTTCCTGGGGCTGATCGAGAGCGAGACCTCCCGGCTCTCCGACCTCGTCGCACACGTCCTCGACACGTCACGCATCGAGGCGGGCTCCTTCCCGTACGCCTTCGACTCAATCGACGTCGAGGAGCTCGTCCGCGAGACGGCGACCGTCGTTGCGCTCGGGCAGGACGAAGTGCGCGTGGTGACCCACGTGGCGCCGACCCTCCCGCGGGTCCACGGCGACCAGGAGCGCCTCCGCCAGCTCCTGTGGAACCTTCTCACGAACGCCGTGAAGTACACGGTCGCCGGGGACGAGGTCGAGGTCTCGGCCACGAAGGACAACGGCTCGCTCGCCGTGGCGGTGCGCGACCACGGCCCCGGCATTCCGCCGGATGCGCAGGAGATCATCTTCGAGAAGTTCGGACGCGTCAGCCAGGATGCCGGAGGCAAGCCGGGCGCCGGACTCGGGCTCTTCATCGCCCGCTCGATTGCCGAGGCTCACGGCGGGACGCTCGAGGTCGAGTCGCAGGCCGGCGAGGGCGCCACCTTCGTCCTGCGCCTCCCGCTCGCGGCCGCGTGAGCTTCACCTGGGCCTCCACGAAGGACGGCCGCGTGCGTATCAGCTGGCGCGGCAAGGTGGTGACCACGCTGGCTGGCGGCCCCGCGGCGCGCTTCCTGGAGCAGGTCGAGCACGCCGACGGCGAGGCCGAGCAGCTCCTCATGGCGCGTGCGACGGGCAACTTCAAGCGCGGCAACGAGCGCAGCCGCCGGGGGCGCTAGTCTGCGGGCCGTGGCAGGCAGACGGCGCACGGCGTTGGTCCTCGCCGCCCTCTTGGCGGTCGTCGTGCTCGCCGCGTGCGGTGGCGGCGACGACGGCCCGAACAGCGTGGAGGAGGACACGCACTCCTTCGAGTACCCGGAGGGCTGGAGCGAGCTCGAGGCGGAGTTCATCGCCGAGGCGCCCAACAACACGGCCTCGGTGTCGGTCGGGCCGGAGGAGACCGGTGTGAACCTCATCACCGTCGGGAGCTTCGAAGTCCCGGTGGAGGTGAACGGCGAGAACCTGGAGCAGTTCCGCGACGACATCACCGCCGGCGTGGAGCAGCTGTTCACCCAAGCCGACGGGTCGATCGAGGAAGGGCCGATCCCCATCACGGTCGGCGGGCTCGACGGCTACCGGTTCGAAGGGACGAGCACGACGCCGATCGAAGGCGGCGGCGAGGTCCACACGCGGTCGATCCAGGTCTACGACGGCAGGACGGGCTTCTTCATCAACTGCCAGTACGCGCCCGACAGCCAGGAGGAGATCCTGGCCGGCTGCCAGCAGGTCGTCGACTCGTTCTCGGTCGGCGCTAGCTAGGCCCGCGCGGGCTTCTTGGCCAGCGCGGCCTTGAGCTTCTTCGCGCGCGAGGCGACCTCGCGACGGAGGTCTTCGGGCTCCAGCACTTCGGCGAACCCACGGTGGGAGAGGATCTCGCCGACGAACCAGTCGGTGCCGCCGACGCCGACCTCCTCGAGCGCGTAGCCGCGAGCGAGGGGGAGGGCGCCGCGCTCGATCCGCCACCTCGCGACCTCGGGATCGAAGAGGACGCGGGCGACTCGCACGTCGCGCAGCTTGCGGAGCTCGAGCCCCGGCCGCGGATCGAAGGTCTCCTTCTGGAGCTCCGCCCGTCGCATGCGGTCGAGCCGGAAGCTGCGCTGGGCGTCGCGCGTGCGATCCCACGAGTGCACATACCACCAGGGCAGCTCGCGCTCGAGCGCGTGCGGCTCGATGAGGCGAATACTTGTCTCCTCGCCGACGGCGACGTACTCGATCTCGACGAGGCGCTGCTCGCGGATCGCCTGGGAGAACGTGCGGATAAGCTGCTCTTCCTCCGAGGCGGCCTCGGGAACCTGCTCCTCGCCCTCCTGCTCGGGGTGGGCGAACTCGCCGAACGTCTCCTCGAGCTTCCTGCGCACGCGCTCGAGCGGCGTCTGTGCCTCCGCGGCGATCATCGGGCCCACGAACTCGAGGGCGAGCCGGATCGCACGCGCCTCGAGGGGCGTCAGCCGCGGCGCACGCCGGAAGGCGTCGCCGAAGAGCTCCTTGTCGACGCGCACCTCGTCGCCGTCAAGCGAGGCATAGACCGCGTAGCAGCCGCCGCCGAAGTTGACGAGGTTGAGGAGCTGAAGGTGGTCGTCGAGCTGGTCGGGCGGAATGTGGAAGCGGTCGACGAGCTCCTGCGCCGGGATTACCGCCCGCGGCTCGTCGCCGCAGCGCGCGAGCAGGTGCGCAAGCAGAGCCTGCAGGACGCCGAAGCGCTCGGGGGCGAGCGGCCCGGCGGGACGCTCGAGGGGCTCGACCACCTGGCGCGCCTTCGGCCTGGGCGGCTTCGTCGGCTCCGCCTCGTGGCGCTCGAGTACCCGGTCGAGCCCGTCGTTGACCTCGTCCACGAGCTCCGGGGGCGAGAGCGGCCGCGCGCGGCCTTCCTGACGGAGCACCCAGCCGGCGAGAAGGTCGAGCCTGGTGTATGGCGTTGTGAAGACCCCGTCCTCGACCTCGCCGCGCTCGACCATGCGCTCCACCCACCAGGCGGTGTCGTGGTCGAGCTCCATTTCCGCTTCGCCCTTCTCCTCGCCGTACTGCCAGGGCTGCCGGCCCCGGAAGCCGGAGGGGTCGTACTCGGGCATGCGGAAGTCACGCTCGCGGCGGGTGGCGAAGCGGATGTCGCCGACGATGCGGGAGACGCGGAACGTTCGCTCGTCGTCCTCGTCGAGGTCGCGCCCGATCAGGTACCAGGAGCCCGCCTCCGGAAGGAGGGCGTACGGGTTGACCGAGCGCTCGCGTGTGCGGTCACGGGAGATCGACCAGTACATGAAGCGCACCGTGCGCTGCTTCGAGATCGCGCCCTCGAGCTTCGTCAGTCGACCCGACATCTCGTCGGAGTAGTCCGGGTCGCGCACCTCGACCCGCAGCGCGCTCTCCGGCGCTGCCTCGAGCTGCGTCGGGCGACCGAGAGCAAGGTTCTGCAGCGCGAGACGGAGCGGCTCCGCGTAGGCGAACTGCCCGTCGAGCAGGTGCAGGGCGATCTGCAGGGCGGCGAGCTCCTCGTCGTCGAGGTCGAGCTTCGGCAGGAAGTACTGCTCGGCGCGGAGCGTGTACAGCTCCTCGCCCGTGAACTCGTCCCGCTGGGAGTGGAGGGGCACGCCGAGCGCCACGAGCTCGCTGCGGTCCGAGTAGAACCGCCGCGCGAAGGCCTCGTCGGACATCTCGGAGTAGCCCTCGACGACCGACTTGATCTCCCTGGCGGTCAGCGGCCGGCGCTCGGCCATGAGGTAGGCAACGAGTGAAAGCTGGCGGATCAGCTTGTCGGTGTCGTGCGACACGACTCCTATTCTGTCACCGCCGTGGCAATCGTCGCGCATCTCGACCTGGACGCGTTCTTCGCGGCCGTCGAAGAGCTCGAGCATCCGGAGCTCGTGTCGCAGCCCCTCGTGGTGGGTGGGGACCCCCGCGGACGGGGTGTCGTGGCCACCGCGAATTACGCCGCACGCCGCTACGGCATCCACTCCGCGATGAGCTGTGCGGAGGCGCTCAGGCGCTGCCCGCACGCGGTCTTCGTCCTCCCGCGCCACGGCCGCTACGGCGAATACTCCCGCGCCGTATGGGCCGCCGTCCGCGAAGTCGTCCCCACCGTCGAGCGCGTGGGGATCGACGAGGGCTACCTGGACGTGGGGGAGGTCGCGCCGGATTATCGGCGCGCACGCGTAGTCGCCGAGGCGGTGCAGGCCGCGGTCCGCGGGGCGACGAGCCTCTCGTGCTCGCTCGGTGTCGCGAGCTGCAAAGTCGTCGCCAAGGTGGCCAGCGACCGCAAGAAGCCGGGCGGCATCACCGTCGTCCCCGCGGGCCGCGAGGCCGCCTTTCTGGCGCCGTTCCCGGTGCGGCTCCTGCCCGGTGTGGGGCCGAAGGCGGAGGCTCGGCTCGCCGGCGCCGGCGTCGAGCTCGTCGGGCAGCTCGCCGCGCTCGTGGACGACGAGCTGGCGCACGTCCTCCCGGGGAAGAGCGGCCGGCTTCTTCGCGACCGCGCGCAGGGGATCGACCCGCGAGGCCTCGAGGAACCGGTCGCCAGCATCTCGATCGGGCACGAAGAGACGTTCCCGCGCGACGTCTCAGACCGCGAGCGGCTCCATGACGAGCTGCGCCGCATGGCGCTCCGCGTCGCCGGCCATCTGGCGGAGTCGGGGCAGGTCGCACGCACCGTGACGACGAAGCTGCGCTACCCGGACTTCTCGATCAGGAGCCGGTCGACGACGCTGGCGGCGGGGCTGGCGGACGGCGAGCGCATCGGCCAGGTGGCCTGCGAGCTCCTCGACCGTGCCCTCGCCGACCGTCCGGGCGCACTGCGCCTGGTTGGCGTCTCGGTCTCGAAGATCGAGGACTTCGAG
>DAITAN010000430.1:0-2254 GCA_036824235.1 Gaiellaceae bacterium
AATCCTTCCTGATCAGTTCGATCTCATCGATCCACGTGGGTAGGATCTCATGTCGTCGACGTGGGCGACAACGGCAGCCCGAACTTCATCTTCCTCCGAAGCAGGTTCAGCAGGATCAACGTGAAGGGCGGTCTCGGAAACGACCGCCTGCGGATCGACGAGTCGAAGGGCGCGTTCACGAACACCGAGCGCACCACCCTGAACGGCGGGCCCGGCAATGACACGCTGATCGGCGGGCGCTTCGCCGAGACCTTGAACGGCTTCAGCGGGATCGACACCGTCGAAGCCAACGCGGGCCCCGACACGGCCATCCTGGGCGCCGGCGCCGATCTCTTCGTGTGGGATCCCGGCGACGGCAACGACGTCGTCCAGGGCGGGACCGAGCTCGACACGCTCCGCTTCAACGGATCCGCGGTGGCCGAGATCTTTGCCGCCACGGCAGTCGGCTCCGAGCTGCGGCTGACGCGCAACCTCGGCGCCGTCGTCACGCGGGCGCAGGACGTCGAGACCGTGGCCCTGAACGCCCTCGCCGGCGCCGACTCGGTGACGGTCAACGACCTCGACTCCACGGACGTGACCACGCTGAACCTCGACCTCGCGGTCGGCGGGGTGGGTGACGTCACCGCAGACAGTGTCGTCGTCAACGGAACCGCTGGGGCGGACGTCGTCACGGCGGCCGCGTCCGGCGCCACCGTGCAGGTCACGGGCCTCGACCCGCAGGTCAACATCGCCGGGCCGGAGGCCGCCAACGACCGCGTCACCTTGAACGGGCTCGGCGGCAACGACACGCTCAGCGGCGGTGCGCTCGCCGCGCTCATGCTGCTCACCCTCGACGGCGGGGATGGGAACGACGTGCTCAACGGCGGCAACGGCGTGGATCTCTTCCTCGGCGGGACCGGGAACGACACGAACGACGGGAACCAGGGCAACGACACGGCGCTCATGGGCGACGGGAACGACACGTTCGTCTGGGATCCGGGCGACGGAAGCGACGTCGTCGAAGGTCAGAGCGGCGTCGACACCCTGCTCTTCAACGGCTCCGCCGGGGCCGAGATCTTCGCGGCCTCTTCCAACGGCGGCAGGCTGCTCTTCACGCGCAACATCGGCAACATCGTCATGGACACCGACGACGTGGAGATCCTGACCGTGAACGCCCTCGGAGGTACGGACACCGTGACGGTCAACGACCTCGCGGCGACCGACATCACGAACGTGAACCAGAATCTCGGGGTCGGCGGCGTGAGCGACGGGGCGATCGACGCACTGACCGTCAACGGGACGGTGGGCGTGGACGTGATGAGCCTTTCCGGCAGTGCCGGCTCGGTGAACGTGGCTACCACCGCGTACGCGATCGCGGTATCTGGCGCCGCACCTGCGAACGACACGCTGACGGTCAACCTGTCCGGAGGCGACGACCTCCTGAGCGCGTCGGGCCTCGCAAACTCCAGCGTCGTTCTCACGCTCAACGGTGGGGCCAACGAAGACGTCCTCATCGGCAGCGACGGCAACGACACCTTCAACTGCGACACCGGCACCGATTACGCCGACGGCGGCCCCGGTATCGACAGCGCCGTCAACTGCGAGACGGTCGTCAACATCCCCTAGGGGTTCGACCGAGCAGCGCGGCGGTTTATCCTCCGCAGCAATGAGCGTCGCCGAGCCACCGCCCGCCTTCCTGCGCCAGGACGGCAAAGAGAAGGTCACTGGCGCCGGTCGGTACACCGCCGACCTGAACCTGACGGGGCAGCTGCACGCGAAGTTTCGCTACGCGGACCACACGCACGCCCGCATCGTCTCGATCGACACCGCCAAGGCGCGCGCCCTGCCCGGCGTCTTCGCCGTCCTCACCCACGAGGACGTCCCCGACGTGCTCTACGGCGACGCGGCCAAAGACCGCAGGCTGTTCGCGCGCGAGAAGGTCCGCTTCGAGGCTGACATCGTCGCCGCCGTCGCCGCACGCACGCCGGAGATCGCCTCCGAGGCCGCTGCCGCGATCGAGGTCGAGTACGAGCCGCTGCCGGCGATCAGCGACATCGAGGCGGCGACCACCGAGCGCGCGCCGCTCATCCACGAGGACTGGGAGACCTACGAGGTCGACGAGGAGCTCGGGCTGAAGGGCAACGTCCTCGGCTTCTCGACCATCGTGAAGGGCGACGCCGACGCCGCGATCGAGGGTGCCGACGTCGTCGTCAGGGGCCGCTACGTCACCGAGTCCTCGCAGGGCGCTCCGATCGAGCCGCGGGCGATCCTCGCC
>DAITAN010000431.1:0-2252 GCA_036824235.1 Gaiellaceae bacterium
GCTCACGCACATCGCCGACGGCTCGAGCGAGCCGCCCGCCCGGCCGGCGGTCGTGGAGTGGGAGGAAGCGCAGGTGGCCACGTTCCCGGTCACCGACGAGGCGACGGCCTGCGGCGTCACCGTCGAGCCGAACGCCTTCGGCGTCGCTCATCCCGTCTTGCCGTGCGGGGCGAAGCTCCTCCTCGACTATCAGGGCCGCCGCGCCGAAGCCGAGGTCGTCGAACGCGGCCCGGTCGACCCGGGCCGCTCGTTCGACCTCACGCCGGCCCTCGCGCAGCAGCTCGGCATCGCCGGCGAGGCAACGGTGCGCTGGCGCTTCGTCGACTAGCCTCATCGCGATCGTGCCCGGGCCGGGGACATGCATAGCCTTCTTCGGCGGCTGCGCTAGAGTGATCGGAGTGCTCGACCCCGTGCGTGGCCCTGAGCGCACATGTAGAACCAACACCTACTGAGAGGGAGCCCGAGTCCGGCCCCCGGGTCGGTAGGGCACCCACCTGGCAAGGCCAGGTTCCTCACGCTCGGAGCATCATCGGCGGGGTGGAGCACACTTATTTCATGGCCTCGCGAGAGCTGATCGGCAACGCTGTGCGCGACTGCGACCTCGCCTGGGTCGCGCTCACCGTCGCACGGGGGAGCATCGTCGCCGCGCGGGGCGAGGGCCGCGGCGCGCAGGCTCTCTGCCGCGAGGTCGAGGGCCTCGACCTGCTCCAGGCGGCAGCCGTCCCGGGAGAGCCGCTCGCGCTCGACGCGCTCCACGACGCGCTCGGCCCCGCCGTCTCCGCTCGGCCGAGCCCGCAGCGCGTCGCCGTGGCGATGAGCGGCGGCGTCGACAGCGCCGTCGCGCTCCTCGAGGCACGGGACGCTGGACACGAGCCGGTCGGCGTGACGCTGCGCCTCTGGACGGATCCCGCCGGGCCCGACGGTGAGCGCGTCTGCTGCTCGCCCGCCGCGGTCGTTGCGGCCCGCGAGCTCTGCCACGAGCTCGGCGCGGCCCACGTGACGCTCGATCTCCGCGAGGGCTTCCGCCGCGCCGTCGTCACGCCCTTCGTCAAGGGCTACGAGCGGGGGGAGACGCCGAACCCGTGCATTCGCTGCAACGGGAGCTTCCGCTTCGCCGCTCTCCTGGCCTTCGCGCGCCGCATCGGCGCCGCCCGGCTCGCCACGGGCCACTACGCGCGCGTCCGCGAGCACCGGGGCCGTCTGCTGCTCGCCCGCGCCGCCGACGCCGCGAAGGACCAGTCCTACATGCTCGCCCGACTCGACCCGCGCGCGCTCGACCGCGTCTGGTTCCCGCTCGCCGAGCGCACGAAAGAGGAGACGAGGGAGCGCGCCCGCGCGGCCGGGCTCGCCGCCGCGCAGCGTCCCGAGAGCCAGGAGGCCTGCTTCCTCGCCGGGGGCGACTACCGCGACTTCCTCGCCCGCCACGGCCTGCAGCCCGAGGAGGGCCCGGTCGTCGACGAGGGTGGGCACGAGGTTGCCCGCCACGACGGCTTCTGGCGCTTCACGCCGGGCCAGCGCCGCGGCCTCGGGATCGCCACCGGCGAGCCGCTCTATGCCCTGCGCACCGAGCCGAGGACGAACACGGTCGTCGTGGGCCCGCGCACGTCCCTCGCGCGCTCGCAGGTCGCCGTCCGCTCCGGCCGGCTACACGTCCCGATCGACCGGGCCGAGGCCAAGCTCCGGTACCGCTCGCCTGGCGCCCTCGCCTCGGTGGAGCCGACGGCGAGCGGCTTCCGCCTAACGCTCGACCAGCCCGCCTACGGAATCGCGCCGGGCCAGGCCGCAGTCCTCTACGACGAGGACGTGGTCGTCGGAGCCGGTCTGATCTCGGCGGTTGCCTGAGTAGAATCCTGCGATGCCGCTGGCGAGCTTCGAGCCGATCGACGCCCTCTGGATCGCCCTCAGCGTGTTCTTCGTGCTGGTGGGGGTCGGATTGGCGTACTTGCTCGTTCGCCTGGGCGGAACCGTTGGACGGCTTACATCGTTTCTTCAAGGACTGGAACGGGAGGTACTTCCCGTGATCAACCAAGCCGGAGGAACGATGGAGCGTGTGAACGCGCAGCTCGACAAGGTCGACCTCGTGACCGACAGTGCGGTCGACGTCGCCGACAGCGTGGACACAGCCGTCCGAGCGGTGACGCTCGCTCTCACGCGGCCCGTCCAGAAGATCTCCGGCCTGGCCGAGGGCATCGTCCACGGGCTCGTCTCGCTGCGGGTTCGCGAGAGCCCGCGCACCGCCTACCAGGCTGGTC
>DAITAN010000065.1:0-10132 GCA_036824235.1 Gaiellaceae bacterium
GCCGAGGCGCGGTCGCCGCGACCGGAGGGGGAGCCGGCGTGTCGCGCAGGGCATCTGCGAGCGCGTCGACGAAGGCCACGGCCGTCGGGAATCGGTGCACCGGGCTCTTCGCCAGCGCCCGGGCGAAGACGGCATCGACGGCCTCCGGGAGGCCGGCCTGCTCCGACGCGGGCGGCACGATCTCGTGGATGTGCGCGGCCGCCTCCGCCGTTGCGGACTCGCGCTCGAAGGGGCGTCGGCCGGTGAGCAGCTCGTAGGCGACGACGGCCAGTGCATAGCGGTCGCTGGCGGCCGTCGTTTCGTGGCCCTGCGCCTGCTCGGGCGACAGGTATCCGGCCGTTCCGAGCACCGTTCCCGGCGCGGTCATGCCGACCGTCTCGTCGATGACGCGCGCGATCCCGAAGTCGACGACCTGGAGCCTGTCGGCGCCGTCGAAGAGGAGGTTGGCCGGCTTGACGTCCCGGTGGACGATTCCGTGGCCGTGGGCGGCGTCGAGCGCCTCGGCCGCCTGTGCCAGCCAGGCGAGCGCCTGCTCCGAGTCGACGGGCCCGCTGCCCGCGCGAGCGGCCAGCGTCCCGCCGGGTAGGTGCTCCATGACCGTGAACGGCCGGCCCTCGTGCTCGCCGACGTCGAAGATCGTGACGACGTGGGGCTCGCCCGACAGGCGGGCTGCTGCGAGGGCCTCCCGCCGGAAGCGCACGCGCAGATCGGGATCCTGGGCCAGCCGGTCGGAAAGCAGCTTGACGGCGACGACGCGGTCGAGCTTGCGGTCGTGGGCGACATAGATCTCGCCCATGCCGCCGCTTCCCACGAGCCGTGGGGAGTCGTAGCGATCGGGGAGGATGCTGGTGGGGGCGGCCACCGTCTTTGCCTGTACCGGAACCGGAGGGCGTCCAAACGTGGCACCCTTCAAGGAATCCTTACTGCTGAACCGTAGTCTGACTGTCGATAGGGGTCTCTATGCGGCTCGTTTCTCGTCTCACCGTC
This sequence comes from Gaiellaceae bacterium, assembly GCA_036824235.1. Lineage (GTDB taxonomy): Bacteria > Actinomycetota > Thermoleophilia > Gaiellales > Gaiellaceae > JAIBJN01. The sequence goes on from DAITAN010000065.1 coordinate 988, forward strand.
TCCGGCATCGCCGTTCTCGTCGCGCTCGTGCTCGCGGCGACGGCGCAGCCTGCGGCTACGTTCGTGATCAAGGGCAATGGCTGGGGGCACGGCATCGGGCTCTCCCAGTACGGCGCGTTCGGTCTGGCCCAGAACGGCCGGAATTATTCCCAGATCCTCGCGCATTACTACAAGGGCACCACCCAGGTGAATCGTTCGGCCACGATCCGTGTCTTGCTCGTCGCGGGCTCGGGGTCGCTCCAGCTCGGCTCCGACGCGACGTTCAACGGGGGCGGCGGCACCTTCGCCGCCGGAACGTGGGTCGTCAGCGCGGGTGCGGCCGGGAAGATCAAGCTCGTCATGGGCCCGACGACGCGCACGGTCGCCGACAACACCACCTTCACCCGTGGAACGGCCTCGCTCGAGATCGGCGGGTCGAAGTACCGCGGGTCGATCACGATTCGCCGCTCGGGCTCGACCATGTGGGCGCTGAACACGCTCGGCTTGAACGACTACGTGAAGGGCGTCGTCCCGCGCGAGATGCCGAGCTCCTGGCACGCCGAGGCCCTGAAGGCGCAGGCGGTGGCCGCGCGCTCCTACGCGCTGGCCGCCGGCGGGCACTGCTCGTGGTTCTCGACGAGCGTCATGTGCCGCGACACGCGTGACCAGGTCTACGGCGGCCAGAGCGGCGAGGCAGCCACCTCGAACGCCGCGGTCGACGCCACGTCCGGGAAGGTGCTCGCGTCGGGAGGCGCGGTAGCCACGACCTTCTTCTTCTCCACCTCGGGTGGTCGTACGGCGGCCAAGCACCACGAGTGGGGCGGCAGCCCGATCTCGTACCTCACGAGCGTGAACGATCCGTTCGACAACATCTCGCCGCATCACACGTGGGGGCCGATGGACACCGAGGTCGACTGTCCGCCGACCCCGGGCCGGGACTGCGTCTGGACGGGCTCGCACATGAAGTCGCTGCTCGGCTCGAGAGCGCCGAACGGGCTCACCGACATGACGGTGACGCGGAATCCCTCGCTGCGCGTGGCCGACGTGACCGCGAGCGGGGCGTCGGGCACGACCTCGATCTCGGGCGCGACGATGCGCTCCGTCCTCGGGCTCCGCTCGACGTGGTTCACGATCGGCGTCATGCGCATCACCGGCGGCGGCACGATCGACAAGGGCCAGACGAAGGTACTTCCGGCGCTCGCCCGCAACCTCTCGGGCGTCCGCCTCCAGCGCCGGCGTCTCAACGAGAGCACGTGGACGGACCTCCGCGAGATCTCCGGCAACGTGAACATCAGGGCCCATCCAACGGCCACGACGCTCTACCGGCTCATCTCCGCGTCCGGAGCGACCGCCGCCGTGCGCGTCAACGTCCGCCCGGCGGTCGCGTTCTCGGCGGAGTACACGAGCCGGTCGCTGAGCGGCTCGGCCGGCGAGGAGCTCGCGGGCGAGGTCGTCCAGGTCCAGCGCCAGACGCCCGGCGGTTCGTGGCAGACCGTCGGAACGGGAATCGTCCGCGAGGACGGAACCTGGACGGCGGACCTCGCCGTGGTGGCGGGCGTGTACCGCGCCTACACGGCTCCCGGCGGGGACCTCGCCGGGTCGAGCCCCACCCTGACGGTCGTCTCGGGCTAGTCCGCCGCGAGCAGCTCGCCGGGAGGCACCTGGCGGATCTGCCGGGCGGGATTGCCGACTACCACGGTGCGCGGAGGCACGTCCTCGAGGACGACTGCGCCGGCGCCCACGAAGGCCTCCTCGCCGATCTCGATCCCCGGCAGGAGCACGGCCCCGCCGCCCACACGCGCCCCCCGGCGCACGGTCGGGCCCTTCATGCTGGCGAGCCGCTCCTCGGTGCGACCCATGAAGTTGTCGTTCGTGGTCACGACCCCGGGGGCGATGAAGACGTCCTCCTCGAGGGTCGTGTAGGCAGTCACGTAGGCGTTCGCCTGGATGCGCGTGCGCGCCCCGACCGTCGTGTCGTTTTCGACCAGCGACCCTCGCCCGACGACGACTCCGTCACCGAGCTCGCACCGCTCGCGCACGCAGGCCTGGTCGCCGACGATGACGCCGCTCCCGAGACGGCTGCCCGCGAAGACCACCGCGCAGGCCAGGATGCGGGCGCCGTCCCCGACGACCAGCGGCGGGAGCTCCTCGACCTTCGCGGTCGAGCGGGCGCTGAGCGACGGGTGCTTCCCCACCACGGCGTTGTCGCCGATCACGACGTCCTCGCCCAACAGGGTCCCTGGATAGACGACCGCGCTCTCGGCGACGCGGGCCTTCATACGCGTTCGCGCTCGAGCGAGGCCTGGAGCTGCTCCAGTGTGCGCACGACGGCGACGCCGGCGCGGGCCGCCGCGAGCGGGTCGCCCTCGCCGCGCAGAACGGCGAGGAAGTGCTCGCACTCGAGGCGCAACGGCTCGGCGTTCGGGACGCGCGGGCTGTAGATGTCGCCGATCCTCGTGCTCCACTCGCCGAAGGTGCGGAGCGACGGCTCGGCCGCGCTGTCGTACACGGTCACCTTGCGGTCGAGCTCCATGTCGTCGAAGACGGCCATCTTGTCCTTGCCCACGACGGTCATGCGCCGCATCTTGTGCGGGTCGAGCCAGGAAAGGTGCATGTGCGCCGTCTTCCCCGATGGGAAACGCAGGTAGCAAAAGACGACGTCCTCGACCTCGGGCTTGAGGAACGACTCGCCGTGTGCGGAGAGCTCGGTGGGCTCCTCGTCCAGAAGGTGGAGGATGACCGAGAGGTCGTGTACGCCGAGGCTCCAGAGCGCGTTCTCGTCGCGGCGGATCGTGCCGAGGTTCACGCGGTTGCCGTAGACGTAGAGGATCTCCCCGAGCTCGCCCGAGTCGACCAGCTCCTTCAGCTTCGCCACGCCGGGGTGATAAAGGAGCAGGTGGCCCGGCATGAGCACGAGCCCGCGCTCCTCGGCGAGCGCGACGAGCTCCTCGGCGTCCTCGGCCGCCAGGGCCATCGGCTTCTCGACGAAGACGTGCTTGCCGGCGGCGAGCGCCTTGCGGGCCAGGTCGGCGTGAGTCGGCACCGGCGTCGCCACCACGATCGCGTCCACGCTCTCGTCCTCCAGGAGGTCCTCGAAGCGGGTCGTCGGCCTGGCGGCCGGATAGCGGGCCGCCGCGCTCGCCAGCTTCGTCTCGTCGGCGTCGCAGGCCCAGGCCAGCCGGGCGAGCTCGTTGAAGTTGCGGGCGAGGTTCGAGCCCCAGGGGCCGAGGCCGGCGATCCCGATGGTCGCGGGCCCTAGAGCTTCCACACGCTTCCGTTCTGCGTCCCGTTGGCGCCCGTGGCGTTGCGGAAGTCGACGACGAGCGTCGCGCGCTCGGCCAGGGCCTCATAGTCGATTCCGGTGTGAGCGGTGACGATCGCGACGCAGTCCGCCGAGTCGACGGCGCCGTCGAGCTCCTGCGAGACGAGCCCGTGCTCGGGAAGGTCGGACACGTGCGGGTCGTGGTAGGAGACGTTCGCGCCCTCGTCGCGCAGCAGCTCGATCAGCTTCAGGGCGGGCGACTCGCGCAGGTCGCCGACGTCGGCCTTGTAGGCGACGCCGACCAGGTGCACCTTGCTGCCCTTGACCGAGCGCTCGTGCGAGTTGAGCGCCCGCGTGATCTTCTCCAGGCAGAAGTAGGGCATGTTCTCGTTGACCTTCCCGGCCAGCTCGATGAACTCCGTGTAGAAGTCGAACTCCCGCGCCTTCCAGGAGAGGTAGAACGGGTCGACCGGGAGGCAGTGGCCGCCCAGGCCGGGGCCCGGCTTGAAGCTCATGAACCCGAACGGCTTCGTGGCGGCGGCCTCGACGACCTCCCAGACGTCGACGTGCATGCGGTCGCAGAGTTGCGCCAGCTCGTTGACGAGCGCGATGTTGACCGAGCGGAAGATGTTCTCGAGCAGCTTGGTCAACTCTGCAGTCTCCGGCGAGGAGACGGGCAGCACCGTGTCGAGGGCGCGCTCGTAGAGGGCGACCGCCCGGTCGGTGCATCCCTGTGTGATCCCGCCGACGATCTTCGGCGTCGTCTTCGTCGTCCAGTCGGTGCGGCCGGGATCGACGCGCTCGGGCGAGAACGCCAGGTGGAAGTCCTTGCCCACCTCGAGGCCCGGCGCCTCGAGCAGCGGGAGCACGTCCTCGCGGGTGGTGCCCGGGTAGGACGTCGATTCGAGGACGACGAGGTGTCCCTTCCGCAGGCGCTCGGCGATCATGCCGGCGGCGCTGAGGACGATGGAGAGGTCGGGCTCCCGGTTGACGGAGAGCGGGGTCGGGAGCGCGATGAGGATCGCGTCGGTCTCGCGCAGGGCGTCGTAGTCGGTCGTCGCGGCGATTGTGCCGGCCTCGATCAGAGGCGTCAGCTCGTTTGACGGGACGTCCTCGATGTAGCTCTCCCCACGCTGGAGCGCTGCGATTCGGTCGGCGTCGACGTCCACGAGGACCACGCCGACGCCGGCCTCGGCGAAGACCTGCGCGAGCGGGACGCCGACGTAGCCGGCGCCGACGATGGCGACCTCAGCGCTCATCGCGACTCATCGTACAAAGCAGGTCAGCGATCCTCTCCGACGCGCGTCCGTCTCCATAGAGCGGCGGGTGCTCGGGCCCGGGCGCCGCACTGCGAACGGCCGAGACGATCGCGTGCGGGTCGCTGCCGACCAGCCGGTTCCAGCCCGTCTCCAGCGTCTCCACCCATTCGGTGGTCGTTCTGAGCGTCACACAGGGGATGCGGTACCAGTACGCCTCCTTCTGGACGCCGCCCGAGTCGGTGAGCACGACGCGGGCCTGCGAGGCGAGTGCTGCGAAGTCGAGGTAGCCGACGGGTGGGAGGACGCGCACGTTCCCCGGGAGCTCGATGCCCGCGGCCGCGAGGGCGGCGGTCGTGCGCGGGTGCGCCGGGAAGACGATCGGCTCGTCGAGCTCGGCGAGGGCAGCGGCGATGCGTGTGAGCGGCTCGGCCTGGACGTTGGCCTCGCGGTGGAGCGTGAGGACGAGGTAGGCGCCCGGTTCGACGCCCGCCCGTTCGAGCGCTTTCGAACGCTCTCGGGCGAGCGGGGCCAGGCGGAGGTTGGCGTCGTACATCACGTCCCCGACTTGGTGGATGCCCTCGGTGATGCCCTCCGCCGCGAGGTTCGCGACGGCCACGTCGGTCGGGCAGAAGAGCAGGCTGGAGAGGCGGTCGACGAGCATGCGGTTCAGCTCCTCCGGCATGGAGCGGTCGAAGGAGCGCAGGCCGGCCTCGACGTGGGCGACGGGCACGAGGAGCTTGCCCGCTGCGAGAGCGCCCGCGAGCGTGGAGTTCGTGTCCCCGTAGACGAGCACCGCGTCGGGCTGCTCCTCGACGACGGCCGCCTCGATCTCGGGCAGCATCTTGCCGGTCTGCTCCCCGTGCGTCCCCGAGCCCGTCTCGAGCCTGTACTGGGGCGGCGAGAGCTCGAGCTCGTCGAAGAACACGGCCGAGAGCTCCGGGTCGTAGTGCTGCCCCGTGTGCAGGACGACCTCGTTTAGACCGCGCTCGCGCAGGGCAAGTGAGAGCGGTGCGGATTTCACGAACTGCGGCCGGTTGCCGACAACGGAAAGGATTCGCACGACGCCGGCGAATGTAGCCGAACGCCATGACCGCCAAGATCCTCCTCGGTAGCCTCAGCATCATCGCCCGCCCCCTCGGCAGCAGCCGAACGCTGGCCTGGTATGCCCAGCGCCGCCTCGGCCGCGCCTAGTCCGCCGCGCGTTGCACCGGCGCTACACTGACCCGCCGCGGGCCGTTAGCTCAGTTGGTAGAGCAGGGGACTCTTAATCCCAAGGTCGAAGGTTCGAATCCTTCACGGCCCACCTAGGAAGCCCGCCTGCGGCGAACGTCGGCGTTACGCGCTTACGCGCTCTCCCCGTCCTCGATGCGTTCGGCGAGGAGATGAAGCGAACGCTGCGTCGCGACGACCAGGCCCATGAGCAGTTGATTCATCTCGTCCACCGGCGGTGCGATGCCAGAACCGCTCGCAGCCTGCGCCTTCTCAAAGGCGGGCAGAGACTTCACCTCGCGCCGGAACACCTTGTCGATCTCGTCCCCTAGTGCCATTTGGCGTCTCCTGTTCGTATTGCGGCAACTCTAGAGCGGGTCGCCTGCCGCCACGGAACGCGTCCCTACGAAGTTCTGGAAAGAACCTGGCTCGTCGTTGATCCGGGCCTCGGGAACGCGACGGCCCAAGAGACGATTTCCCCGGACGAGAGCGCGACCGGATTGAGCGCCGCGTCAAGAGCTGGGTCCGTTTTCCGAATGGGTGCGGTCGTCGTGATCGTCTTCATCAGATGCCTTTCGTGCAAAAGGAAGGCCCGCAAGACGCGGGCCTTCCCTGCATCGAGCCGAGGCAGTTACGCCTTGATGGCTCCGTTCGACTTGTGGGCGATGACCTCGCCGTCCGTCACCTTCGGCGGATTCTTGAGGATCTCGTCGAGCTTCTCGTCGCGCACCCAGCTGGCTGCGACACGAGTCGACTCGTCGGCCTGGTCCGAAGTCTCGAAGAAGCCGATGGAGCTCACGACGCCGTTGCCGGCCTCGATGAGGTAGTAGCCGTTGAAGCCGGGCAGGTTGCTCAGGCGGGGAAGGAGGGTCTCGCCGACCTTCTTGGTGAGCTCGTCGGTGCGATTCTGGTCGACACCTTCGTAGCGCCTCATGGTGACATGCATTCGATGCTCCTAACTCTCGTACTGAGGGGGAGAGCTCGTGTGCGAGCTGTCCTTGGACTGCATTCAGGCCCATCTGACAGGCGAAGAGGAAGAGAGTCGGAGCCTCGACGGCTTCTATGTGCGGACCTTACGTGCCGACTACCGTAGCATACTTCTTGATAACGTGGATTTACAGTGCTACGTGATTGTACGTAATCTATCTAATAGGAGTGAAAGGTGAGCCCATTCTCGGTCACCCTGCAGCGCGTTCCTGATCGGGAGCTCGGCCCGCTCCTGACCCAGCTCGCGCATGCGGGGTTCCGCAATCCGATCATCAAGCCCGTCGATGCTGACCGACCATCCGGTGACGGGGCCGTTCCTGCGCGTGGGCAGGGGGCGGATCTCGCAGAAGGTTGGAGACTCGTGCGGGAGAGGGAGGGCGAGTCGTACAAGTGGCCGGAAGAGCGCGATCGCTACGCCCGCTACCGGGTGTTCATGGGCACGACGCGTTCCGAGGGCGCCGTCCACATTGGACTTGGCGAGACGATTCGCAAGAACAAGTGGGGACGCGACCGGAAGTACGTCGTCGCCTTCCTGAGCAGCGGGTCCCCACAGCAGCCGCTGGCCGAGTTCGTTGCAACCGACGACCACGAGGAGACGCACGAGCTCGTCGCAGTCGTTCGTGGGAGCGACGGGGGGCGGCGCATGTACGGCGCCGGCGATGCCCTTCCCGCCGTCTACCGGGAGGGCTTCCGAACGCAGATGTACAGCGATCGGATCATCTACCGGGGCGTCTGGAACAAGGTTGTCGTGGTCGCGCACGAGGACGACGACGAGACGATGCTGAACCACGCCCTGCTTCAGAGCCGGCGGCGCTACCCGACGTAGGGCGACTAGATCGACTCTCGGAGCGCGTTTGCCGCCGCTTGCAGACGCTCGCTGACATCGGCCAGCTCGCGCGCCGCGAGGTCTATGCGCTCTTGCTGGGTGTCCGAACGCTCTCGGTCGTTTTCGGCCCGCTCGCGAACCTCTTTGAGCTCGCCCGCCATCTCCTCCACCGTGTGCGTGAGCGAGGCCAGCTGGTTGGCGACGCTCGCTATGTCCTGTTCGGCGGTCATGTCGCCGATTCTACGGGGCTTTTGCCGCTTTCTCCTGGAGCTCAGCCCGGTACTCCACCAGGCGCTCCGCCAGCTCCCTCGGGCGGCTGATGGCGACATAGTGGCCGCCGTCCATCTCGTCCGGCTCGATGCCCAGGCGCTCCCGGGCGACACGGCGTTGGAACTCGGCCGTGAACATGCGGTCGCCGCGGCAGAGCAGCACTCTCGTCTCCACGTCGGGCCAGGCCTCGAGCGGCCAGGGCTCCACCATCGACCTCTCCGACTGGCCGCGCTCCTGGTGCCTCGCCTCCTGCTCGAGCTCGGGAGGGACGTCGTGGTAGAAGACGTCCTCCTCGCCGGAGTCCTCGTAGCCGGTGTTCTTCCACCACTCGATCCCCGTCTCCCCCGGCGAGGGGATCATCGCGTTCACGAGCACGAGCAGGTCGGCGGGCCGCCGGGCGCACACGAGCGGTGCGGTGAAGCCGCCGAGCGAATGGCCCACGACGATCAAATCCTTCCGGTCGCCGGCGGCCTCGAGGACCGCGTCCGCGTAGTCCCAGAGCCCGGCGGACTCGTCCTCGCTCGGGAGGTCCGGTGCGACCACCTCGTGACCCCGCTCCCGCAGTACCGGCTCGACCAGGTGCCAGTCCCAGCCGCCGCTTCCGCCCCCGTGGATCAGGACATACGTGGCCACGCGGCCAGTGTTACGGATCCGCGCCCCAGTCCGCGACGGACTCGTGCGTGGTGGCCGTCGTCAGGCGGCGCTTGGCCGCGCCGTTCGGCGCCATCGACCACACGTCGTTGCTCGTCGTCGTGAAGCGGGTGAAGGCGATGCGCCCGCTTCCCGGGCCCCAGACCGGGCCGAAGTCGGGAACGTCGTTGTTCGTGAGCCGCCGCAGCCCGGTGCCGTCGACCGCGATCACGTAGAGCTCCGTGTCCTCGCCGTCCCAGAGCTCGAACGCCAGGCGCATCCCGTTGGGCGACCAGGTGGGCGCGGTCACGGCCCGCGGCGTGGAGAAGAGCAGCCGCCGCCCGGTGCCGTCGGGCCGCGTGAGCCGGATCTGACTGCCGCCCGAGTGCGAGCGGACCCAGGCGATCCAGCCGGTCGAGGAGAAGTCCGGGCTGTGGTCGGCCGCGCGATGGTCGGTGAGGCGCCGGAGGCTGCCGCCGGCGGCTGCGATCGTGTAGATCTCGGCGTTCGTGCTCGTGACGTAGCGCGTGAAGACGATGCGGCTCGAATCCGGGGACCAGGCGGGGTCGACGTCGAGGATGGTGTTGTTCGTGAGCCGCCGCCTGCCCGTGCCGTCGGGCTCGACGACCGCGAGCTCGGCGCGCCGTCCGGCGCTCTCGAACTCGAATGCGATCAACTCCCCGTTAGGCGCCCAGGCGGGATCCGCCTCGGTCACATCCGTGT
>DAITAN010000066.1:0-10089 GCA_036824235.1 Gaiellaceae bacterium
GTGGGCGGACGCGTCGTTCGACCTGGCGGTCGTCGTCGCCGCGGACGAGCCCGACGCGGTGCTGGAGCAGTTCGAGGGACTTCCGGCGATCGTCACCTTGGTGGAGAGGGAGCCACGGCGTGCGGTGGGCGTCACCGTCGAGGGCGTGCCACTCGAGCTCGTCGTCGCCGAGCACGATCGTTTCGGGACCGAGCTCCTGCGCGCGACCGGGAGCCGGGCATATGTCGACGCGCTCGAGCCGCTGCCCTCGTCGGCCGACGAAGCGGACGTCTACGCGACGCTCGGCGTGCCCTGGTGCCCACCCGAGCTCCGCGAGGAGCCGTTTCGCGGCGAGCCGCCGGCGCTCGTCGAGCGCGACGACATCCGCGGCGATCTCCACTGCCACACCACCTGGTCGGACGGGAAGGCGTCCGTGCTCGAGATGGCCACCGCCGCGCGGGACCTCGGTTACGAGTACATCGCGATCTGCGACCACACGCGCAACGTCCGGGTCGTGCCGGGGCTCGACGCCGACGACCTCCGCCGCCAGGCCGAAGAGATCGCGGCCGCGAACGAGGAGCTCGCGCCGTTCCGCGTCCTGCGCGGAACCGAGGTCGACATCCGCAGCGACGGAAGCCTCGACCTGCCCGACGACGTCCTGGCCGAGCTCGACTGGGTTCAGCTCAGCCTCCACGCGGGGCAGCGTGAGGCACGGGAGCCCCTGACACGGAAGGTCACCGAGGCCATGCGCCATCCGGCGGTGACCTGCCTCAGCCACCCGCACGGCCGGATCATCAACCACCGCCCTCCCAACGCGCTCGACCTCGACGCGGTCATCGAGACCGCACTCGAGACAGGAGTCGCGCTCGAGACGAACGGCCTCCCCGACCGGCTCGACCTCGCCGGGCCCCAGATCCGCCACGCGATCGAAGCTGGTGTTCCGATCGTCGCCTCGACCGACGCCCACTCGATCCCCGGCCTGGGAAATATGCGCCTGGCCGTCGCCACTGCCCGCCGGGGCTGGGCGACGGCCGCCGACATCGTGAACACGCGACCGCTGGCCGAGCTGCCGCTGCGGCACGCGCGTTTTCGATAACCGCGCCCGCGGAAGAACGAGCGCATGCAAGGTGGCGGAGCAGCAAAGGACGACGAAGGCCAGACTCGCGAGCCTGGACGGGACGAGGAGCCCGAGTCCGCGGAGGAGCAGCTCGAGGAAGGCGAACGGCCCGGGGAACACGGGACGAAGGGCGCCGGCCAGGGCAGCAACGGCGGCGCCGTCTAACCGCGCCCGCCTCGGGGGCTCAGGTCGTGATCACGACCTTCCCTCGAGCGTGTCCCTCTTCCACGTACGCAACGGCCTCGGGGACGTCGCTCAGCGGGTAGGTCCTGTCGATGACCGGCGTGAGCTTGCCGGCTTCGACGAGCTCCGACAGCGTCTCGAGGTCCTCGGTGGTCTCCTTCGTGAGGAACGGGCGGAGCCGCTGACCCACGAGCAGTGACGAGACGAGCGCCCGCACGACGCGGTCGATTCCCGCCACCCGGCCCTCCCCGCTGCTGAGCGCCAGCGTCCCGTTCGGGGTGAGCGCCCGTCGGCATGCCGAGGGCGAGGCGGTCCCCGCCAGCTGGAGGATCAGGTCGTACCGCTGCTCGCCGCGCGTGAAGTCCTCCCGCGTGTAGTCGATGACGTGGTCCGCGCCGAGCGAACGGACGAAATCCAGCTTCCCGGTGCTGCAGACACCGGTGACGCGGCACCCGAGCGCCTTGGCGATCTGCACGGCGAACGTGCCGATGCCTCCACCGGCACCGATGATCAGGACATCGTGGCCCGGCTCCACGGCTCCCGTATCGCGTAGTCCCTGGAGCGCGGTGCACCCGGCCAGGGGAAGGGCGGCAGCGCTCTCGAACGAGAGATCCGCGGGCTTCGGCACGAAATGGCTCTCGTCGGCACACACGTACTCGGCGAACGCGCCTTCACACCAGCCGAAGACCTCGTCCCCGGGTCTCAACCGTGTCACGTTTCCACCGACGGCCTCGACCTCCCCGGCCGCGTCCGTTCCCCTAACGGGGTTCTTCGGGGCCCGCAGCCCGGTCCCCGTCATGCGGACGACGAACGGGCTGGCACGCATGAGGTGCCAGTCCTGAGGGTTGACCGAGGCCGCGCGGACGCGAACCAAGACGTCGCCGCCGCCGACGGCCGGACGCTCGACCTCCCTGAGCTCCAGCACGTCCGGCGGGCCGTACCTGTCCTGGACGATCGCTCTCATCTGCGCGGCTGAGCCTACGGGCTGCGCGGGTTCAACCGCCGCAATTCACCACCTCTTCACCACTCGTTCACAGCCTTTCAGCCCACCGTCGGAGGGCCGGGCGGGACACTCGCCTCGATGACACGACGCGAAAGGAGAACGGTGAGAATTCGTCCTGTCCCGAGGCTTGTCCTCCTTCTGCTGGCGCTTGCGGCCCTGGCGCTCGGCGCTGTCGGGTGCGGTCGCGAGGATTCGGAGGACGACGCCAATGCCTCCGCGCCGATCGAGGAGACAACCGGCGCGGCCGCTGAGGAGCTCTCCGGAGACATCATCATCGACGGCTCGAGCACGGTCGGGCCGCTGACCACCGCTGCTGCCGCCGCCTTCGGCGACGAGCAGTCCGGCGTCAACATCGAGGTCGGCACGTCCGGAACGGGCGGCGGCTTCGAGCGCTTCTGCGCCGGCGAGACCGACATCTCCAACGCCTCCCGCGGCATCGACGAGGAGGAAGAGGTTCCGGTGTGCGAAGAGGCCGGAGTGGAGTACACCGAGTTCCAGGTCGGGGTCGACGCCCTCACGGTCGTCGTCAACAGCGAGAACGACTGGGCCACCTGCCTGACGGTCGACCAGCTCAAGAAGGCGTGGGAGCCGGCGGCGGAGGGCAAGGTCACGAACTGGAACCAGATCGACCCGAGCTTCCCCGACCAGGAGCTGGCGCTCGCGGGCCCCGGCACCGACTCGGGCACCTTTGACTACTTCACCGACGAGGTCAACGGCGAGGAGGGCGCGAGCCGCGCCGACTACACGGCCAGCGAGGACGACAACGTCATCGTCCAGGCGGTCGCCGGCGACCCGGGCGGCCTGGGCTACTTCGGCTACACGTACTACGAGGAGAACCAAGACACGCTCAAGGCCCTCGAGATCGACGGCGGCGACGGCTGCGTCGCTCCGAGCGTGGACACGGCTCGCGACGGGAGCTACGCACCGCTCTCGCGGCCGCTCTTCATCTACGTCAAGAACGAGTCGCTTGCGAAGCCCGAGGTCTACGGCTTCGTCGAGTTCTTCCTCACCAACTCGATCCAGCTCGCCGAGGACGCGCTGTTCATCCCGGTGCCCGACGAACAGGTGGATACGAACCTCTCGGCGCTCGAGGCGGCCGGAGGGACCTAACCGCGTGGCGACGCACGACACGACCGCAGGCGCGCAGCCGGCACCGATCCGGCTGCGCGCCGAGCGCAGGCGGTGGGGCGAGGACGTCGTCAAGGGGCTCCTCGCCCTCTGCGCCCTCGTCTCCGTGGCGACGACGGTGGGCATCGTCATCGCTTTGCTCGAGCCCTCGATCGAGTTCTTCCGCGAGGTCTCGATCGTCGACTTCTTCTCGGGCGAGCGCTGGGCCCCGCTTTTCGAGCCGGCCTCGTTCGGGGTCCGCCCGCTGCTGGTCGCCACGTTCACAATTACGTTCTGGGCCTGCGTCGTCGCCCTGCCGCTCGGGCTCGGCGCCGCCGTCTACCTGAGCGAGTACGCGCGCCCGCGCGTGCGGCGCACCCTCAAGCCGGCGCTCGAGGTGCTCGCGGGAATCCCGACGGTGGTCTTCGGGTTCTTCGCGCTCACGTTCTTCACGCCCCTGCTGCAGGACATCGGGATCGACGTCGGCATCTTCAACGTGCTCTCCGTCGGCCTGGTCATGGGCGTGATGCTCATCCCGACCGTCGCCTCGGTCTCGGAGGACGCGATGAGCGCCGTGCCGCAGGAGCTCAGGGACGGCGCTTACGGGCTCGGCGCCTCGAAGCTCCAGGTGGCAACGCGCATCGTGATCCCGGCCGCCGTCTCGGGGATCGTTGCGAGCTACGTGCTCGCGATGTCACGCGCGGTCGGCGAGACGATGATCGTCCTCATTGCCGCCGGCGGCATCGCGCAGGCCACCCTCGATCCGCGTGAGCCGGCACAGACGATGACCGCCTTCATCGGCGCCACTGGTCTCGGCGACGTGCCGACTGGGTCGCTCGAGTACAAGACGATCTTCGCCGTCGGGCTGACGCTCTTCGTGATCACGTTCTTCATGAACATCATCTCGATCCGGCTCGTCCGGAAGTACCGGGAGATCTACGAATGAGCGTCCAGGCAGCGCCTCTGGGCAGAAGGCCGCGCGGCGACAAGGTTCGCGGGACGCTCTTCTACATCGTCCTGCTCGTCTCGGTGTCCGTGGGCTTCATCCTGCTCGGAACGCTCATCGTGGACGTGATCCAGAAGGGCATCGGCTACCTCGACCCGATCCTCTTCACCGAGCCGAACAACCCGACCAACCCGCAGGAAGCGGGCGCCAGGCCGGCCATCCTCGGGACGATCTACCTGATGGTGCTCCTGCTCATCTTCGTCGTCCCGCTCGGCGTAGGAACGGCGATCTACCTCGAGGAGTACGCCGATCGCGAGCGCTGGTACAACCGGCTGCTCGAGCTCAACATCCAGAACCTCGCGGCGGTCCCCTCGATCGTCTACGGGATCCTCGGACTGGCGTTCCTCGTCCGCGGCCTCGGGCTCGGGCGCGTCCTGCTCGCGGGGGCGTTGATCCTCACGCTCCTCGTGCTCCCGACGGTGATCGTGTCTGCCCGTGAAGCGATCCGCGCCGTGCCCGACTCGATCCGCCAGGGCGCGTACGCCCTCGGCGCGACCCAGTGGCAGGTCGTCTCGCGACAGGTCCTTCCGGCCGCGATCCCCGGCATCGCCACCGGCTCGATCCTCGCCCTCGCCCGCGCGATCGGCGAGACAGCGCCGCTGCTCCTCGTCGGCGCCCTCACGTACGTGACCGTAAACCCGAGCCTGATGGGGTCGTTCACGGCCCTTCCAGTGCAGATCTACCAGTGGATCGCGCGGCCGCAGGAGGAGTTCAGGTACCTCGCCGCGGCCGGGATCATGGTGCTCCTCGCGATCCTGCTGACGATGAACGCCTTCGCGATCTGGCTCCGCAACCGCTACCAGAGAAGATGGTGATGCCCGACATGGAAAGCGCACCGGCCGCACCTGCGAGAATCGCCGGCATGGACGAGAAGATCCTCACCGAGCGCCGCGAGGCCGTGGCGTCGACGCGCCGCGACGTCCTCTTCGACGTGGCCGAGCTGACCGTCGCGTACTCGGACGTGCCCGCGTTGAAGGGCGTCTCGCTCGAGATCTACAAGAACTTCATCACGGCCTTCATCGGCCCCTCGGGCTGCGGGAAGAGCACCTTCATCCGGTGCTTCAACCGCATGAACGACCTGATCCCCACGGCAGCGGTGGACGGCCGGATCCTCTACCACGGCACCGACCTCTACGGCTCCCAGGTGGACTCGGTCGAGGTTCGCAAGCGGATCGGCATGGTCTTCCAGAAGCCGAACCCGTTCCCGAAGTCGATCTACGACAACGTCGCCTTCGGGCCCCGCGTCCTGGGCTGGAAGAAGGATCTCGACGACCGTGTCGAGCGCGCGCTTCGCAACGCCGCGCTCTGGGACGAGGTCAAGAACCGCCTCAAGTCGAGCGCCTACGGCCTCTCGGGTGGACAGCAGCAGCGGCTCTGCATCGCGCGCTGCCTCGCGGTCGAGCCGGACGTCCTCCTCATGGACGAGCCGGCCTCCGCGCTCGACCCGATCTCGACTACCGCGATCGAGGACCTGATGCACCAGCTCAAGCGCGACTACACGATCGTGATCGTCACCCACAACATGCAGCAGGCGGCCCGCGTCGCAGACATGACGGCGTTCTTCAGCGTCGAGGTCGACGAGGAGAAGGACCACCGCACCGGGATCCTCGTCGAGTACGACGAGACGCCCACGATCTTCACGAACCCCGGCGACAAGAGGACGGAGGACTACGTGACGGGTCGGTTCGGATGAGAGTCACCCTCCAGGAAGAGCTCGACCAGCTCGAGGCCGCGCTCCAGGAGGAAGGCAGCCTCGTCCTGCGCGCGCTGCGCGGGTGCCTGAACGCGCTCGAGCAGACCGACGTCGAGCTCGCCGACGAGGTCATTGCCTTCGACGATGAGATCGACCAGTCCTATCTCGCAATCGAGGAAGGCATCCAGTCGCTGCTCGCCCGCCAGACTCCGGTCGCCGTCGACCTGCGCCTCGTGCTCGCCATCCTCCACAACAACCTGCACCTCGAGCGGATGGCGGACTACTGCGTCACGATCGCCAAGCTGACGAAGCTCGTGCGGGACGTTCCCCACGATGCGACGATCCTCGAGGGTTTCGAAGAGATGGGCACGCGGGCGGAGGAGATGATCCGAGTCGCGCTCGATTCCTTCCGCGACCGGAACGCCGCCCACGCGGAGTCGCTCGTCGATCTCGACGAGCTGATCGACCGGGCAAATCGCCGCGTGGTCGGGCACGTCCTCTCGCTCGGGAGCGATATCGCCCTCCGCGAATGGGGACTACGCATGATCATCGTCTCACGCTGTCTCGAGAGGATTGGTGACCACGCGGTGGACATCGGCGAGCAGACGGCGTTCCTCGTGAGTGGCGAGTTCCGCGAGTTCACGGACGCGTCGCACGACCCGGGCACGACGCCCCGCGATCTCTAGCGGCTAGGTCCGTGCGAGGGCCACGCGCCTGGTCTGCCAGGAGCGTGCGCCGAAGGCAGCCGCGGCGATCAGGGCGGCGAGCCCGAAGACGAGCGCGTCACCGGCCGGGAGTCGCGTCAGGACTTCCATTCCGGCCCCGACGGTCGCGGCCGCGGGGATCGTCAGCACCCAGGCGACGAGAATGTTGCCCGCGACGCCCCAGCGCACCGCGTTGAGGCGCCGGGTCGCTCCCGCCCCCAGCACCGAGCCGGAGACGGTGTGCGTCGTCGAGACCGGGAAGCCGTAGTGAGCGGTCGTCCAGAGGATCCCGGCCGTTGCCGTCTGGGCTGCGAACCCACGCGGCGGATCCAGCTTTGCAATCCGCGTTCCGAGCGTCTTGATGATCCGCCAGCCGCCCGCGTAGGTGCCGAGGCCCATCGCCAGCGCTGCACTGACGATGACCCAGGTGGGCGGCCGGTCGAAGTCGGCCGAGAGATGCCCGGAGGCGACGAGCGCGAGCGCGATGACCCCCATGGTCTTCTGCGCATCGTTCGTCCCGTGCGTGAAGGCGACGAACCCGCCCGAGACGAGCTGGAGACGCCTGAAGACGCGGTTCACGAGGCCCGGCGCCCGCTTGCGCACGACCCACATGACCGCGAGCATGAGCGTGGCCGCGCCGACGATCCCGAAGAGCGGCGCCAGGAGCGACGGGATCGCGACTTTCTCGACCAGCCCGTTCCATTGCACGACGCCGAACCCTCCGGCCGCGATGGCGGAGCCGACCACTCCGCCGATGAGTGCGTGGCTCGAGCTCGACGGCAGACCGAGGTACCACGTGATCAGGTTCCACGTGATCGCACCGACGAGGCCCGCAAGGACAACGTCCAGCGTGACGACGCCCGGCTCAACGATGTCGTTGGCGACAGTCGCGGCCACCTCGAAGGAGACGAACGCGCCGGCGACGTTCAGGATCGCCGCACTGAGGACCGCCGCGCGCGGCGAGAGCGCGCGTGTCGAGACACTCGTCGCGATCGAGTTTGCCGTGTCGTGGAACCCGTTCGTGAAGTCGAAGAAGAGGGCGACCGCCACGACCGCGACGAGGGTGAGGTCTTCCACGCTTCCCGCCCCCGCTACGCGTTCTTGACGACGATATTCCCCACGACGTTGGCCGCGGTCTCGCAGGCGTCGAGCGCATCCTCGAGCGCCTCGAAGATGTCCTTCCAGCGGATGACGATCAGGGGGTCGATGCCGGGGTCGCGGAAGAGGTCGGCGATAGCGTCGCGGACCACGCGGTCTCCTTCGTCCTCCAGCTCCTTGAGCGCGACCAGCTCACGCTCGACGCCGTGCATGCCCTTGAGCTCCCTGAGGGCGACCGCAAGATGCTCGCACGCGCCGACGAGGATCCGGCATTGCTCGATCGCCTGGCGGGTGGGCGACTCGACGCCATAGAGGTCGAGCAGCTCGGACGCCTCGTCCATGTGGTCGACCACGTCGTCCACCTGCGTCGCAAGCGCGAAGATGTCCTCGCGGTCGAACGGGGTGATGTACTGCGTGTTCAGGAGCTGGATCAGCTCCCGCGTGATCGTGTCTCCCTCGTGCTCGGCCGCCTTGACGTCGGCCTGGGTGACCGACGCGTTCGGGTACTCGCGAAAGCGCCGCTCGATCAGCTTCGCCGCCTCGAGCGTGTTGGCCCCAGCCCTCGAGAAGAGGTCGTAGAACTCGCTGGTGCGCGGAACGAGCGAGACCTTCAAGGCGCGCGGCATGCTACAGGTTCACCATCCGGTCACTCAATAGACACATTGCTGCCGGAGCCCTCGGTCTCGTCCTTCTGGTCTCGCCGGCTCCCGCCGCCGCGGACACGGGCATCCTCGCCATCGGCGACTTCGGGGTCGGGGGTATAGCCGAGCGCCGCATGGGCGCTGCCATGGAGCGCTTCGCGGACGGTGCGCAGGCGGATGCACTCGTCACGCTCGGAGACAACGACTACACCGAGAGCCCAAGCACCTTCCGGCGCAACTGGCTCGACTCCTTCGGCTGGGCCGCCGAAGACGGGCTCGTCGTCGCGGGGACGCTGGGGAATCACGACGTGCGCGTGGGCGGCGGCCTCTACCAGCACGAGCTCCTCGGGATCCGCGGGCACTTCTACCGTCGGGCGATCGGAGACGTCGCGCTCTTCCTGATCAACTCGAACCGCAGCGTCGCCTCGCAGCGGCGCTGGCTCGACCAGGCGCTGGCCGGCTCCGTCGCCCCGTGGAAGGTCGTCGCCTTCCACCACCCGGTGTTCAGCTGCGGCGAGTACAGCGGCGTCGCGGAGATGCAGCGCCTGCTCGCTCCGGTCTTCGAGCGCCACGGCGTCGACCTCGTCCTCTCGGCCCACGACCACAACTACCAGCGCTTCGGGCCGAAGAACGGCGTCACCTACGTCGTCCACGGCGGCGGGGGCGCGCGGCTCTATCCGCTGCGGGGCTGTCCACGGGGATTTCCGAAGCGCCGCGCGGCCCAGGCCGTTCGCGGGTGGCTGCACATCCTGGCGAGCCCGACCTCCCTGCGCGTGCGGGCGATTGGCCCGATGGGGCGCGTTCTCGACGAGACTCTCATATACCCCTAGCGGGTATAATCGCGAACGGATGAGCACCGTCAGGCTGGAGCTCGAGGGCATGACCTGCGCCGCGTGCGCGACGCGCATCGAGAAGGCGCTGAACCGCCTCGACGGCGTCGACGCGTCCGTCAACCTCGCCACGGAGGAGGCAGCGATCCGTTTCGAGGAACCGCGCGTCTCGGTCGAGGATCTCGTCGCCACGGTCAAGGGCGTCGGTTACGGCGCGAATGTCCACGGCGACGAGCGCGAGAGCGCAAGCAACACTGTGTCACTTGGCCTCCGGCTCGCCGTCGCCGCAGTCCTGACTGTGCCGGTTGCCCTCATCGCCATGGTGCCGCCCTTCGGCTTCGAGGGTTGGGAGTGGGTCGCGCTCGCGCTCGCGACGCCGGTCTGGGCCTGGGCCGGCTGGCCGTTCCACCGCGCCGCGCTTGCGAACGCGCGCCACGGTGCGGCCTCGATGGACACGCTCATCTCGCTCGGCACGACCGCCGCCTACGTCTGGTCGGTCGTCGCCCTTCTTGCCCTGGAGGACGCCGAGGTCTACTTCGAGGTCACCAGCGTGGTCACGACGCTCATCCTTCTCGGGCGCTGGCTCGAGGCGCGGGCGCGCCGCCGCTCGGGCGCGGCAATGCGGGCCCTGCTCGAGTTCGGCGCGAAAGAAGCGAACGTGCTCCGCGACGGCATGGAGGTTGCGGTGCCCATCGAGGAGCTCGCGGTCGGCGACCTCTTCGTCGTGC
>DAITAN010000067.1:0-9991 GCA_036824235.1 Gaiellaceae bacterium
GCTCCCGGGCCCGCGTACGGCGAGCGCGTTCGCCGCTTCGGGCTCGTCGAGGCCAACCTCGTCCACGCCAGTCGCGCCGCTCGCGCCGCCGGGCTCGATCCGACGCTCGAGCGCCGCTACGGGCACCTGCTCTCGGAGGCCGTCGCAGCCGCCGACGAGACGGGGGCCGACGAGATCGTCCTGGCCGAGCCCAAGGGGCTCTTCCAGAGTCGTGCCGACGTCGTCACGGTGACCAGGCCACCGCGGACCGAGCGCCGGCCGCTCGCGCTCGTCGCGTAGGGCTAGGAGCCCGAGGCGACGCGCGTCGACGCGCCGTCGAGCGAGTCGAGGATCTCGCGGATGTCGAGCGCGGTGCCCACGAAGATCGGGGTGTCGCGCTCGGTGTAGCGGCTCGCCTCGGTCTCGCGCAGCGTCTTCATCAGCTGGAGGAAGTCCGACGGCGCCTCGCACTCGAAGGCGGTCATGAACTCCTGGTCGTCGATCCCGAACGAGTACGTGGTGTGGTTCGTGATCGTGACGAAGCGGCTTCCGATCGCCGCGTGCTCCTGCATCGCGCGGCGCCGGTCGTCCATCGAGAGCGTGTACCACTCGCGCTTCTTCACGAACGGGTAGACGACGAGGTAGGGCGCCCCGCGCGGGACGACCCGGCGCGGGCGTTTGCTCTTCTGCTCGAAGTATTGCGACGGCTCGCTGGCCGCGAGATAGGAGTACGGGGTCGTCAGCCAGCCGGCGAGCGGGGTCGCGTTCAGCGCGGTGCCGAGCTCGCGCAGGTCGTCGTAGCGCTCAGTGAGCTTCCAGAGCATGAAGTCGGCTTCGGGGCGCACGCCGACGAGGCTGTAGGAGCGGAGCTCCATGCGCTCGGCCCAGTCCTCGATCGTCTCCGCGAACGCCTCCTTGGCGGCGGCGCGCTCCTCGATAGGAAGGCGCAGCCAGGCCGGATCGGCCTTGTAGAGCGTGTATGCCGCGTATTGAGTCGAAGTCTCCTCGGGCACGGCTCAATCGTACCCACTCGCTTGACGCCTTCCTTCGTACCGTCGAGTGCGGGCGTGCCGCGTCCGCCGGCGGGCAGGCGGGCGCGCCGCCCGTTCTACATGTCGGCGACGAGCGTGGCCCAGCCGAAGCGCTCGGCGCCCACGGAGCGGCCGTTCAGCGGGTCATAGAACTCGTTGAACCCGCCCGCTTCGACGACCTCGCGCGAGCGCGCGGCGATCCGACCGGCGACGTCGTCGAGGCCGTGTCCGCGAAGGCCGTGAACGAGGAACCAGTTCGTGTTCAGCGAGAGCGGCCCGCGCCAGATGAAACGGAAGCCGCCCAGCCGGTGATCCCGGATGAAGGTCGGCTCGTCGAGCGCGACCGACGGAACCGGGAACGGCGCGCCGAACGTCTGCGGGTCGTCGAGGTGCGCGGCCAGCCTGTCCACGATCGCCGCAGGGAGGTCGGGGAGGATCAGCGGCATCAACCCGTGAATCGTCTTCACGGGCGTGCGCCGCTCGTCGGGCCCGGCGAGGTTGAAGAAGAGGCCGAGCCGCTCGTCCCAGGCACGTTCGACGAGGGCTTTCGTGACCTCGTCGGCTGTCCGGGTCGCCCACCGGGCGACGGCCTCGTGCCCTGCCCGCCCGGCGAGGCGCGCGAGCGCACGCAGCCCCTGCCCATAGACCGCGTTCACGAGCACGTCCTCCTGGTGGTGGCGGTAGCGGCGGAAGATCGCCTCGAGGTCGTAGTTCGCCAGCTTGTTGCGGAGCTGCGGGAGCCGCGTTCGCGCGAAGAGCTCTGCGGGGCCCGCGCTGCGAGCGCCGATCGACTCGTCGTACGCCGGGCTGAAGTCGAGCCCGCTCTCGAACTGCGAGACGATGGAGATGAGGCCGTCGCCGTCGGGGTCGCGGAGCGCAGCGAGGTAGCGGTAGTAGCGCTCGACGTGGGGGATGGCCTCGGCGAGGAAGCCGTCTGCGCCGGCATCCACCACCCGCTCGACGGCCTGCGCGATCACCGGAGGCTGCATCTGCGCCGTCGTATGGGGCGTCCGGTGAAATGGGATGCGTCCGCTCGTGCGGCTCTCCAGGTGGTGCCACTGGAGCCGCGAGACGAGGTCGCCCTTCCAGAAGACCACGTGCGGGATCAGCCCGTCGGGCTCCTGGGCCGTGAGGAGGCCGCGCAGCTCGTCGGCCGCGCGCTCGGCGTCGATGCGCGACCAGACGATCGCGTGGAAGCACGAGTCCCAGAACCACTGGAACGGGTAGTCGCGCACGGAGGGCACGGTGAAGCGGAACCGCCGTCCGTCGAGCTCGGCGGTCTGCGTGTTCGCCTCGAGGAGCGCGCGGGCGCCCTCTTCGAGACCGGTCATGGTCGTGGCCGCAGCGATCTACTCACCGTAGGCGAGCGTACGGACTGCGGATAGGCCCGACTAGCTGTTCGCGACGGCGAGCGTGATGCCGGCTTCGGGCATCTGCGTCACCTCGGCCCGGCGGGTGAAGAGGCTCTCGCGCGACATGAGGAAGAGCTCCGGAATGATCTCGGCCCTCACCTCGCCGCCCGCGAAGACCCGCACGACCGAGCTCTGGGAGACGACGATCGCGATCGCGCCGGTCGTGCGCGAGATCGACGCGGCCGCGGCGTGCCGCGTCCCCAGGCCTGGCAGGAAATTCTCGGCTGCGGTGACGTCAACGTCGATGAACCGCCCCGCGGAGACGAACGTGCCGTCGTCCTTGAGGAGGAAGGCACCGTCGAGCTGCGCGAGCTCCTTCACGGTCTCGCGGAACTCGGGGAGCTCGACGCGCAGGAGCTCGTCCGGGTGGCCGTAGAGGGGGTCGAGGATCAGCGCGCGGGAGCGCTCCGTGAGCGACTCGACGTCGCCGATCACGAAGAGCGTCCCGATCTTGCGACCTTCGCGCCCCTCGCGCGCGAGCTCGACCGCCAGATTGACGACCTCCTCGACGGTCTGCCGGCGCTCCTCGCTGCAGCCCGTGCTGTCGCACACCACACCGAAGGTGGCGTCGAGCATCTTCTTGCGGCCGTTCAGCTCCATTCACCGAGTTCTAACGAATGGCGCGCGGTCGCTGTTCCCTACAGTGGCGAACATGCCCGCGCGTCTGGCGGCTCTCATCCGCGAGAACCAGCCCTGCGTCGTCCTGACCGGCGCGGGTGCGTCGACCGAGAGCGGCATCCCCGACTTCCGCTCGCCCACCGGCATCTGGGCCGAGTTCGATCCCATGGAGTACGCGACGCTGGGCGCGTTCCAGCGTGACCCCCGCAAGATCTGGCGCTTCTATGCGCCCCGCTTCGACATGCTCGCCGGCGCGGAGCCCAACCGAGTCCACACGGCCCTCGCCGCACTCGAACGAGAGGGTCTCGTGCGCGCGATCGTCACGCAGAACATCGACACGCTCCACCAGCGGGCCGGGTCGCAGGACGTGATCGAGATCCACGGCTCGATCCGGACATCCTCGTGCCAATCGTGCTCGAGCAGCTACCCGCTGGCCGAGGTCGTGCCGCTCATCGAGGCCGGCGAGGGCGCGCCGGAATGTCCCTCGTGTGGCGCGATCCTGAAGCCCGACGTCGTCTTCTTCGACGAGCTCCTCCCGGCCGGCGCGATGGAGCGCGCAACCGAGCTCGCCGCAGAGGCGCGGCTTCTGCTCGTCGTCGGCTCCGGCCTGGAGGTCTACCCGGTCGCCGGCCTCCCGCAGGTGACCCTGAACGCAGGCGGCCTGGTAGCGGTCGTCAACCAGACGCCGACGTGGGCCGACGGCCGCGCGGCGCTCATCCTCCGCGACCGGGCCGGCGACATGCTCGAGGCGACGGTGGCAGCGCTCGGAGGGGTCGCGGACGAGCGGTGACACGGAGGGCCACGGCTACGCTCTTTCAGACGTGGCGACAGCGGCTGAAACCACCCGCGAGGAGCGCATCGAAGCGCAGCTGAAGGAGATCCCGGCCAAGCCGGGCGTCTACCTGTTCCGCGACGCGAAGGACTCTGTCCTCTACGTCGGCAAAGCGAAGTCGTTGCGCGCGCGCGTGCGCTCGTACTTCCGCGGGGGCGACGCGCGCCTCGGGCTCGACCGGCTGATCGAGCGCGTCGAGCGCATCGAGGTCATCGTCACCCAGACCGAGGTGGAGGCCTTCCACCTCGAGCAGAACCTGATCAAGCGTCACCGGCCGACGTTCAACGTCCGCCTGCGCGACGACAAGAGCTACCCGTACATCGCCGTCACGGTCGAGGACGAGTACCCACGCGTCATGTTCACGCGGGAGCGGCACCGGCGCGGGGTGGTCTACTTCGGCCCGTACGCGTCGGCCAAGAAGGTGCGCGAGACGCTCGATGTCCTCAACCGCGTCTTCCCGTACCGACCCTGCGAGGGCCCGCAGCCGGGGCGGCACTCGGGGATCCCGTGCCTCGACTACCACATCGACCGCTGCCTGGCCCCGTGCGTGGGGTACGTCTCCAACGAGGACTACCGGGCGATCATCGACCGCGTGATCGAGTTCCTCATGGGCGAGACGCGGCCCGTGCTCAGGGAGCTGGAGGAGAAGATGCACGCCGCGGCCGAGCGCCAGGACTTCGAGGAGGCCGCGCGGTACCGCAACCGGCTGCAGTCCGTACGCCACCTGGCCGAGCGGCAGGCGGCCGACAAGCGGGCGATCGGCACGGTCGACGTCATCGGCTTGGCTGCGAGCGGCGAGACCGCCGCAGTGCAGGTCTTCCCGCTCCGCGACGGCCGGCTCGTCGACCGCCACACCTTCTACCTCGACAACCAGGCGTCCGAGGATGTCCCACAGCTCCTGGAGTCGTTCTGCCTCGAGTACTACGGGAGCGCACCGGCGATCCCGCCCCTGATCGTCGTCCCGCCGGAGGCCGGGGCGACCGAGGCGCTCGCCGAATACCTCGCGGAGCTGCGCGGCTCGAGCGTGGAGGTCCGGGCCGCGCGACGCGGCGAGAAGCGGCGCCTTCTCGACCTGGCGCAGCAGAATGCCGAGCTCGCGCTGGAGAGCGACTCCGCTCACCGCGAGCGCACGCGCCTCCGCCGCATCGAGGCGCTCGAGGAGCTGCGCGAGTGCGTCAACCTCGAGAGCCTCCCGCTGCGCATCGAGTGCTTCGACATCTCCAACATCCAGGGCGAGTCCCCGGTCGGCTCGATGGTCGTCTTCCAGGACGCCGTCCCCAAGAAGGCGCACTACCGGAAGTTCGGGATCAAGGGCGTCGAGGGCCAGGACGACTTCGCGATGATGCGCGAGGTGATCTCACGGCGCTTCGCACGCGCGAAGGCGGTGACCGCGGACCGGTACGACGAGGGCTTCGCGGCGATCCCGAACCTCGTCGTGATCGACGGCGGGAAGGGCCAGCTTTCGGCGGCGCTCGCAGCCATGCAGGAACACGACCTCCCGCGCGTGGCGGTCATCGCGCTCGCCAAGCGCGAGGAGGAGGTCTTCGTCCCGGGGCGCTCCGAGCCGGTCGTTCTCTCGCGGGACTCGGCGGGGCTCCAGCTCCTCCAGCGGATCCGCGACGAGGCGCACCGTTTCGCGCTCGGCTTCCACCGCAAGCGGCGCGACGCCAAGGCGCGGGAGTCCATCCTCGACGCGCTCCCCGGCGTCGGGCCGGCGCGCCGACGCGCGTTGATCCAGCACTTCGGCTCGCCCGAGCGGCTTCTGGCCGCCTCACGTGAAGAGCTCGAGGGCGTGCCCGGCGTCCCGGCGAAGACCGGCCGGCAGATCTACGCGGCGCTGCACCGGACCGGCCGCGCCTGACAGCTAGCCTGGCCTCGTGAGCGAGCTCACGGTCACGATCTGGAGCGATTACACCTGACCGTTCTGCTACGTCGGCCTCGCGAGGGCCGAGTGGCTCGAGCGTCGGTTCGGCGCACAGGTCGAGTGGCTTCCGTTCTTTCTCCATCCGGAGTACCCCGAGAAAGGCATCCCGCGAAGCTCGCTCGAGCAGAAGTACGGGGCCGGGATCCACGGGCACACGCAGCGCGTCATCGAGTCCGCCGGGCTGACGTTCAACCCGTCAACGTCGCTGCCGAACAGCCTGCACGCGCTCGAGGTGACCGAGCTCGCTCGCGACGTCGGGCTCCATGACCCCGTCCACACGCGCCTCATGCACGCGTACTGGTCGGAGCGCAAGGACCTCGGGGACGACGAGATGCTCCTCGACCTCGTCGCGGAGGTCGGCCTCGACCGGGACCAGGCAGCGACCGTCATCGCCGAGAGCCGCTACGCCGACCGCATCGCGGCCTCGACCCAGGAGGCGAACCGGGTCGGGATCAACGCCATCCCCGCCTTCATCCTCGGCGGCCGTCTCGTGGTCATGGGCGCTCAGCCCGAGGAGCTGTTCGAGCGGGCCGTCGCGCAGCTGTCTGAGAACGCCGACTAGCCGCCGTCGGGCGACATGAACGGGTAGCGGTAGTCGCGCGGCGGCACGAAGGTTTCCTTGATCGTCCGCGGGCTCACCCAGCGGATCAGGTTCCACAACGAGCCGGCCTTGTCGTTCGTGCCGGAGGCGCGCGCGCCGCCGAAGGGCTGCTGGCCCACGACTGCGCCTGTGGGCTTGTCGTTCACGTACAGGTTCCCGGCGGTGTAGCGCAGGACGTCGGAGGCCTCCAGCACCGCCTCGCGATCGCCCGCGAAGATTGCGCCTGTGAGGGCGTACTGGGCCGTTCCGTCGATCAGCTCGAGCGTCTCCTCCCAGCGCCCGTCCGGGTAGACGAACGTCGTCACGACCGGCCCGAACAGCTCGTCGCGGAGTAGCCGGAAGTCGGGATCCTCGGTGCGGATCACGGTCGGCTCGACGAAGTAGCCCTTGCTGTCGTCGTAGCCGCCGCCGACGACGACCTCGCTCTTCGAATCCGCCTTGGCCTCCTCGATCGCCTCCTTCTGCGTGGCGAACGAGCTTGCGTCGATGACCGCGCCCATGAAGTTGGAGAAGTCGGAGACGTCGCCGTGCTTGAGCTCGCCGACCTGCTCGACGAGCTGGTCGCGGATCGCCGGCCACATGCTCTCGGGCGCGTACACGCGCGAGGCCGCGGAGCACTTCTGGCCCTGGTACTCGAACGAGCCGCGCAGGATCGCGGTCGCGACAGCCTCGGCGTCGGCCGTCGGATGAGCGACGATGAAGTCCTTGCCGCCGGTCTCGCCGACGATGCGCGGGTAGCTGCGGTAGTTGGCGATGTTGCCGCCGATCGTCTTCCACATGCCCTGGAAGACGGCGGTCGAGCCGGTGAAATGCACGCCGGCCAGTTCCGGGCTCGCGAGCGCAGGGTCGCCGATGTCCTTGCCGGCGCCGAAGACGAGGTTGATGACGCCGTCCGGCAGGCCGGCCTCCTGGAAGATCCTCATCGTGTAGTAGGCCGAGAGCATCGCCGTCGAGGCGGGCTTCCACAGCACCGTGTTCCCCATGAGCGCCGGCGCGCCGGTGAGATTGCCGCCGATCGCCGTGAAGTTGAAGGGCGACACGGCGAAGACGAAGCCCTCGAGCGGCCGGTACTCCATCCGGTTCCAGACGCCCGGGCTCGAGCTCGGCTGCTCCTCGTACATCCGCGTCATGAAGGCGGGGTTGAGGCGCCAGAAGTCGATCAGCTCGCAGGCCGCGTCGATCTCCGCCTGGTGCACGGTTTTCGACTGGCCGAGCATCGTGGCCGCGTTGAGCGTGTCGCGCCAGGGGCCCGCCAGGAGCTCGGCCGCGCGGAGGAAGACGGCGGCGCGCTCCTCCCAGGGGACGCGGTGCCAGTCCTCCCAGGCCTCGGCGGAGGCTTGGATCGCGGCCTCCACTTCCTTGGGACCGCCCTGGTGCACGTCGGCGAGGACGTGATCCTTGTCGTGCGGCATCACGGCCTGCTTCACGTTGCCGGTCGTGACGTCCTTGCCGCCGATGACGAGCGGGATCTCGAGGCGCTCGTTGCGCATCTGCTCGAGGCGGAGCTGGAGGCTCGCCCGCTCCGGGCTGCCGGGTGCGTAGTCGCGCACCGGCTCGTTCACGGGCGTCGGTACACGGAAGATCCCGGGGGCGCTCATGCGGGCATTCTATGGGGCGTGAGCATGGACGTGGTCCTCTACGACATCCCCGCGTGGGGAGTCGGGGAACTCTATTTCCGGACCGGAAAGCTCCTCTTCCACGAGCTTCCTCGCGCCGGATCGCCGCCGGACGAGCCGGGCGAGCATCCGCTCGCCGAGCGGATCCGCGCGTACTTCCGCGGCGAGCGGTCGTCGTTCGACGACGTTGAGATCGAGGCCGAGTGGGCGACGCCCTTCCAGGCGGCGATCGCCGATGCACTCCGTGGCGTGCCCTGGGGTGAGGTGGTCACCTACGGCGAGCTCGCCGCGATGGCCGGGCGCCCGCGCGCGCCCCGTGCGGCCGGCACGTTCTGCGCCGAGAACAACTTCCCGCTCGTCGTCCCGTGCCACCGCGTCGTTTCCTCGTCCGGGCTCGGCGGCTACGGCTCGCTCGGCGCCGACTACAAGCGCCGCCTGCTCGCGCTCGAGGGCGTCGAGCTGTGAGGCTCTCCGAGGACGTTCGGGCCGAACTCGCGGCCATCGAGCCGCGGAAGGCCTGCTGCCGCCTCGCCGAGCTGTCGGCGCTCGTACGCGCCGCGGGCACCGTGCACCTGCGCGGGGGCGGACGCATCGGCGTGCACCTGGAGGTGGCGAGTGGCGCCGTGGCCCGGCGCGCCTTCTCGCTCCTGCGCTCGTACGGCGTCGCGTGCGAGATCCGCACCTTCAAGCGGCGTGCTTTCGAGGGCAGCACTCGGTACCAGATCCACCTGGAGGACGACGCCCGCGCGCTCCAGGTGCTGAACGAGGCGGGGATCCTCGACTCGAACCTCGCCCCGCTGACGCAACCGCCGCGCCGCGTCGTCGGGAGGACGTGCTGCCGGGCGGCCTACCTGCGCGGTGCCTTCCTCGCCGCAGGCTCGGCGAGCGGCCCGCGGAATGCCCACCTCGAGCTGCGGGCGACCGATGCCGAGGCCGCCCGCTTCATCGCCGACCTCGCCGCGGTCGACGGATTCGCGCTCGGCGTCCACGTACGCGCGAGCCATGCGCTCGCGTACGCCAAGGGCACGGAGACGATCAGTGAGCTCCTCGCGTTTCTGGGTGCGCACGAGTCGGCGCTGGCGCTCGGCGAGGAGGCCGTCGTGTCCGCCACGCGTGCCCGGGCGAACCGGCTGGCGAACGCCGACCACGCCAACATCGTGCGCACGAGCCGCGCCGCCGACGCGCAGCTCCGCGCCATTCGCCGGCTCGAGCGGGAGGGCCGGCTCGAGGAGCTCGCGCCCGAGCTCCGGGAGGTCGCCCGCCTGCGCGTCCGCCATCCCACGCTGTCGCTGCGCGAGCTGGCGAGACGCTGCCGCCCCCCGGCGACGAAGGCCGCCACGCATCGCCGCCTGGCCAAGCTCCAGCGGCTCGCAGAGCTCTGAGGCCCGGACGCGTTGGGGAAAAATGAGAGCGGGCCGGAGGGGAAGCTCCGAGGACGACCTCCCCCTCCGCTTGGAGCCACGCTCCAGACCGTGACGCCGGACGGGGTCTGAATCCGACGTCCGACGAGCGCAGACCCGCTCTCCCGGCGAGCGTAATCTGCACCGCGATGGTGCGCAAGAGCCTTCCGTCCAGAATTTTCCACGGGCGTTTTCCTCCGGGCGCGCCCGGATAGAATCGCCGCGCCGGAAACGTCGAGGGGAGATGGAATGAGCGTGCGGGTGGGAATCAACGGGTTCGGGCGGATCGGTCGCAACTTCTTCCGCTCGGCCCGCAAGCGGGACGCGGATCTCGAGATCGTCGCGGTGAACGACCTCGGCGACGCGAAGACGATGGCCCACCTGCTCAAGTACGACTCGGTGCTCGGGCCGCTCGAGGCCGATATCGAGGCGGCCGACGGCGCGATTCGCGTCGACGGCGACGAGCTCAAGCTCCTGAACGAGAGAGACCCGGCCGCGCTGCCTTGGGGCGAGCTCGGCGTCGACGTCGTCCTCGAGTCGACCGGCCTCTTCACCAAGCGCGACAAGGCGCAGCTCCA
>DAITAN010000068.1:0-9965 GCA_036824235.1 Gaiellaceae bacterium
TGGGCTGCGCCGATGACGAGCAGGCGGCGGCGCCCACGACGACCGCGACGACGACCGAGGGAGCGGCCGACTGCGTCCTCATGCCGGAGCTGACCGAGGGGCCCTACTACCTCGACCTCGACCTCGTCCGGCGCGACATCACCGAAGGACGCCCCGGCGTGCCGTTCGACCTCGCCGTCAAGGTGGTCGACGCGGAGTCCTGCGAGCCGATCGAGGCTGCCGCGGTCGACGTCTGGCACTGCGACGCCGAGGGCGCGTACTCGGGAGTCGACGGCGGCTCCGAGACCTTCCTTCGCGGCGTGCAGGTGACAGGCGCCGACGGCGTCGCCTCGTTCCAGACGATCGTCCCCGGCTGGTACACGGGCCGAGCCGTGCACGTGCATCTGAAGGTCATCCTGGGCACGGACGACGCGCACACGGGCCAACTCTTCTTCGACGACGCGACGCTCGCGGCCGCATACGACACGGATCCCTACGCGGCCCGTGGCGCCCCCGACACGTCGAACGACGCGGACGGCATCTACGGCGAGAGCGGCGGCACCACGATCGTCGCCGTGACGCCCGGCGAGAGCTACCGAGGCGCGGTCACCCTCGGCGTGCAGCGCGCATAGCTGCCGAAAGGACGAGCGGCTCCCCGAGGGGAGCCGCTCGTCCACTTTCGATCTGTTCGGTACTAGCGGATCGTGAACTCCTGCTCGCCGAACGAGACGTTGCCCTTGATGTCCGTCGCCATCCACCTGAACTTGGTGTCAGACGTGATGTAGAACACCTGGCCCGGCTCGCGCGTTCCGGAGGAATCCCAGAGCGTCGAGTTCAGGTCGGGCTTCGACCCGTCGAGCGTGTACCGGATCACCGAGGGCTCGTTCACGTACGTGAACGTCGTGTAGACGGGCCCGCGGTTGAAGCCGCCGTTGGTCATCTTGACCCGCGGAGGCTGCTTGTCCACGTGGTACTGGTAGGCCGACTCGAGGAGGCCGACGTTCCCGGCCGTGAACTCGAGCGCCTCGAACTTACCCTCGGTGGCGTAGTCCGGCTGGAAGTTCACGCCGTTCTGAACGTTGCCGCCTGCGATCCACGTTCCGACCGCGTGCGGGAGCGCCAGCGGGGCGTCCAGCGTGATGTTCGGAGCCGGGCTCGGCGGGTTGGTCGGGTTGGCGATGGCCACGACCCTCCGGGTCTCTTCGTTCGCGGTGCCCCAGTCGACCTTGACGATGTCACCGACCACGAAGTTGTTCCGGCTGCCGACCCTGAGACCGGTGGCACCGGCCACCGAGGCGATCGACAGGTTGGTGCCGAACCGGTCGGCACCCGTCTCGAAGCTGTACGCGATCACGCCGCGGTTGTACCAGTGCTCGTCGGCGCTGTTACCCGCCGCCGAGTAGAGGACGTCCGCGATCGGACCGGTCCGCTCCGGGAGGATGACCGTTCCACGCACCGTCTTGATCCGGTTGAGGATCCGGTCGCCGGCCTCGAAGAAGTACTTCTCGACGCCGATGTTGGCGTGAACGGCTTCACCCTCGTCGCGATTGGGCAGGTACGAGCCCGGCGCCCACATGAAGTAGCCGCCGAAGCTGTGGATGTTGTTCGAGAACTTGATGTTCGTGAACGTGTCAGCGACCCACAGCTCGTTCTTGATCTCGGGCTCGGACGCCTCGGACGGACCGGCATACGTGTCGCTCGTACAAGAGTGCGACGCGCCGATGTATCCGTCGAAGAGCGTTGCGACCGTGTTGTTGCGGTTCGCGTCCACGCCCCACGCGGTTCGCGAGGCGGGATCGGTGTTCGTGTACGGCAGACCGGTCGACGGGTTGACGCGCGGCGTCCAGAAGTTGGCCGCGTTCGGGTCGTCGGTCACCTTCCCGCCGATGACGCAGTGGTTCGTCATGTTGCGCCGCATCTGCGAGAAGTCGTACATCGAGTAGTGCGAGCCGTCAGGGTTCGAGGACGGGAGGATGAAGATCTCCAGGTTGTCCACGAGCCGCTTGACGTTCGGGTCGAGCGCGTAGTTCTGCAGCAGCTGCTCGGCGGTCTCCAAGCACGTCAGCGGCGTCGCCCACTCGCGGGCGTGCTGCTGGCAGTACAGGAAGACGCCGGTGTTCTTGCCGTCACGCCGCTTGCCGATGCGCAGGACGATCGGCTGGTACTGACCGCGCTGCACGTGGGGCGGGGCGTTCAGGAAGTCGGACAGGTTCACCTTCGGCCGGGCCTGCACGATGCCGGCGCCGGCATTCCCGCGGTACGTGAGCGCCACGAGCTTGGCGTTCGCACCCACGTGGGCGTTGATCGCCGCTACCACCTGCGCGGCCGTGCTCGAGAGAGCGCCGGCGGCGTCCGTGGCGAGGCTGACCGAGAGGTCGTTCCCGATCATGCCGACCATGAGCGGCGCGTTTGCGACGCCTGGGTTCAGGAACTCGGCCGTGATCAGGTTGCCGCCCTCGTGACCCCAGGCACGGGCCGTGAGAACGACCGTCGCGCCGGTCTGCGAGCCGGGCGGCGAGCTGCCCGGGGCCGTCGGAGTACCGCCCGGCGTCGTGGAGCCGGCCATGATGGCCTGCGCCTTGCGCTGATAGCCGTTCGTCTTGAACGGCAGCTGAACGATCTCCGCGAGGTTCGAGTAATCGTCCGCGAGCTCCAGGATGCGGTTGCGAACCTCGGTGGGGTCCATGTACCGCGTCGTGAAGTCGGACAGATAGCCCGGAACAGCGGGCGGAATGCCGCCGCCGAGCCACGTCGAGACGTTGCCCTCGAGGCTCGCGCCGGTGCTCGATCCGAGCCGGATCTTCGTCGGCGCAGCCGGGCCTTCGCCGACGTTGCCGATGCGGATGAGAATCCGGTGCTCGATGTAGGTGTCGGGTGTGGTGTCCGGGTCGATGTTGATGTTCATCGGCCGCGGGCCCTGGTCGATCGGGCCGGCGCCCACGTTCCAGGAGACCGACACGGCCGGACCGATGTAGGTGCTCCCCGACGGCGCGGCGGTGCCGAGGCGGTCCTTCGCCTCGACCGACAAGTACCGGCCGGCGTAGTTCTCGAAGTAGTCCGCCCGCAGGATGACGAGCTCGTCGCCGTCCGCGATCACGGGCGGATCACCGAGCGCCGCCTCACCGGACTTCTGCTCCAGCGAGCGCGCCGCATTCATCTCGGCGAGCGACTCCTCCGAGGCGCCGGGGCCCTGGAGGGTCGTGCCGATCTGATAGCCGGCGGCTGCCAGGGCGTTGAGCTCGCCCTCGGAAGCGAAGACGGTCACCGTGAAGCTTCCGTCGTCGTTCGACCGCAGGTAGTGATCGTTGAACTCGACGCCGAAGTCTTCGGCGCTCTTCTGAAGCTGCAGCGCCGCAGCCTTGCTCGCGACGGTAACCTCGACGAGGCTGTCATCGACGTTCAGAGCGATGCCCCCCTCGTCCTCCTGTGCGACCGCGCTACCTGTTATGGCCAGCGCGATCACCGAAATGGCGAGCAGCACTCGCCACGTCCCCCTCAGACTCATAGTGACCTGCCTCTCTCTCCCTAGTGCCCGGCAACAGTACGAAGGGCAAATGAGATCACTTTTTGGCCCCTCAGGTCAACCGCCGCGGGGTTTTCATGCCTGGAGTGCGGGAATGACCTCTGAAGTACCAGACATCGAAGGAAGGGGTCAAGACAATGGCGGACATCAAGAAGTTTTCGGAGCAGATGATCGACGTCGGTGAGCGAATCGGGAACGTCGCCGACGCGGCGAAGGGCAAGGATGCGCGAAAGCCCCGTGCGCGGTGGCTTCTCCTCCCCGCAGCCGGTGCTGGCTTGTACGCGCTCACCACGAGCGGAGCGTTCGCGCGCCGGGCCTCTGACGTGGTGAAGGAAGTACGGGTCAAGGCGTCCGATCTGCCCGACGAGCTCATGAGCCGGGTCCACGAAGCCACGAGCTCGGGCGGCAACGGCCGCCGGTCGACCGGCAGCAGCACGACGAGCCGAAGCCGAAGTCGGAGCCGGCGTCGCACCAAGGCCACGGCCGCTCGCTAGTCCTAGGTTAAGGGCGGAACGAGGAGACGAGGACCTGGTTCGGCTGGGAGGCGTCCGGTGAGGGGGCGATGTAGGCCGCCGTGACGCGCCGCGGCGTGGCGACGAGGCCTATGTAGTCGCCGATGAACGTCTGCTCCTCGGTGCACTCCGGCGGTTGCGGCGAACAGATCCGGGAGCCGGGAACCCGCCAGCGGTTCACCCTGAGCGGGTCGGAGAAGCCGTGGCGCTCCGAGCGGACGGCTACCAGCCGGGTCGACCTCTCGTCCGAGACGTAGGCCGCGACCCAGAGCTCTTCGCCCTCGAAGGCGGCGGCGGGCAGGTACTGGCGGTCACGGCTCTCGGGCAGGATCCAGCGCCCTTCCTCCCAGCGCCCGTCGCGCCGTGTCGTCTTGCAGCTCACGCGGGCGGTGTCGATGTCCAGCGAGGCGGCCTGCGCCCAGCAGAGGCCGAGCCGGCCTGCGGGAGAGACGGCGAATGTCGTCGAGATCCCCAGGCGGCTCCCGGTCGGACTGAGCCGGACCGCCCGCTCGGCTGCGCCGAAGCTCGAGCCGCCGTTCGTCGAGGTTGCGTGGAGAATCAAGGGGCCGCCGGCACGGGCGGCGTTCCAGGCGACGTCGACGCGGCCGTCGGGCCGAACGACCAGGTGCGGTAGCTCCTCGAGGCCGTCGAGCTGCTCGGCGGTCGTCCTGTCGAGCACGAGCGACGCCGCGTAGGTACGGCCGCCGTCGCGCGAGGCGGCGAATCGCAGCTCGTGCCGACCGTCGGCGCGGTCGTGAACCCAGACCAGATACGAGGAGCCGCGGAACCGGCCGGTCGTCGTGTCGACCGCCAGCCACGGCGTGTCGAGCCCCTGCAGGTCGGGCGGCGGCGGGCAGCCGAAGAAGAGGCAGAGCGGCAACGTCACCATGTCGGCGCTGCCGTAGGCGCTGAAGGTCGCGCCGCGGTCCGTCGAGACGCGGGTGCCGACGTGCATCGGCGCCGTCTCGGCGACCTCGTCGATGTCGAGCGCCAGCGAGGTGTAGAGGAGGAGGCCCTTGCGGCCCGCTGCCAGCACCGCATCGGCGTCGAAGCCCCTCGGCGTGGCCCCGGTTCCGCCGATGAGCGGCGAGCGCTTCCACGTGCGGCCTCCGTCGGCCGTCCTCCACATGAGGCCCAGGCCCAGCTCCTCACCAATCACGTTCGCGACGGCGTACAGGCGGTCGGGGTCGTCCGGCGACACGGCCAGATGCGGCTCGGCCACGTTGAAGCCCTCAGGGATGTCGAAAACCGTCGTCGAGATACGGGAGCCGTCGCCCCAGGCCGTTCCGGCAAACGCGAACAGCGCCAGAGCGGCTGCCAGGCCTACCGCGCGGCGTACGGTCACGTGATCTCCTCTCGGCGGAAAAGGGCTCCGCTCAGCCTGCGAACTCAACAGAGAACTATCGAGAGCGGGCGAAGGGAATCGAACCCTCACCACCAGCTTGGAAGGCTGGGGCTCTACCGTTGAGCTACGCCCGCGGGCTCTCCGCCAACCATAGCCGGTTCCCCGAACAGGGGATATCCGGGGGCCGGAGGAGCCACGATCATGCGCTCAAAGCATCCTTAAACAGGCGACGCGGCTACGCCACGGGACGGAGGGGAGTCGAGTGACTCTCGAACGGATCAACGAGCTAACACCGCGCGAGGCCATCCTCGTCTACAGCACCACCATGACGGCCTGGATCGTCCTGTTCGCCCGCACGGAGACGGCGCTGCCGGCGGTCCTGGTGCTTCTGCTCCTGCTGGTGCCTCTCGTCGTGCACTTTGGGCTCGGCTACGTCATCGACGA
The DNA here is from genome assembly GCA_036824235.1 of Gaiellaceae bacterium. Taxonomy (GTDB): domain Bacteria; phylum Actinomycetota; class Thermoleophilia; order Gaiellales; family Gaiellaceae; genus JAIBJN01. Next base: position 5,804 of record DAITAN010000068.1, read on the forward strand.
CTGGAAGGCCCTCTACTTCACCGCCGTCCCCGTCGTGGTAGCCGCGATCGCGGGCGGCCTCCCGTCGGCGCTCTGGGCGACTGTCGTGCTGCTCACGGCCTTCCCGGGGATTCCGCTGATCGCAGGGGGCATCTACGTCCGCAGCTGGCTCGCGCGCAAGGATCCGGCGTACGTCGACCCCTGGCTGATCTAGGACCGACCTAGGGCGCACGCGGGCCGTATCCTTCGGGCGTCGTGGCGCCCTCGCCGTCGAGCTGGCAAGCGGCGTGGGTGGAGCTCGCCGCCGTCGCCGTCTTGACGGCCGCCTATCTGGCCGCAGCCCGCCGGCATCGACCGTCGGCGGTTCGGGCAGCGTGCTTCGTCGGGGCGGTCGTCCTGTTCCTCGCAGTGTCCGTCACCCCGCTCGGGACGCTCGCGCTCCATTACCTCCTCACGGCCCACCTCGTCCAGAACGTCGCCCTCGCCGAGTGGATCCCGCTGCTGCTGGTCGCCAGCCTCCCACCCTCGCTGGCCGACGTCCTCGCGCGGGTGCGCGTCATTCGGGTCCTGACGGCACCCGCGGTCGCGCTTCCCCTGTGGCTCGTCGGCTATCTCGTCTGGCACATCCCGGCCGCCTACGACGCCGCCCTCGAGCACCACGCGCTCCTGCACCTGGAGCATCTCACCTACCTCGCGACCGGCCTCTTCCTGTGGTGGCCGGTCGTGCACAGCGCGCCCCGCGACCTCTCGTCGGGCGCGAAGTGCGCCTATCTCTTCATCGCGTTCGTCTTCGCGAGCCCGCTCGGGCTGCTCCTCGCCCTCCTCCCCGACCCGCTCTACGACTTCTACGTCGACGCGCCTCGCCTCCGTGACCTGACGCCGCTCGAAGACCAGCAGATCGCGGGCATCGCAATGGCGGTGAGCGAGGCGATCGTCTTCTTCGTCGCCTTCGCGATCGTGTTCGTCAAGTTCATGGCCGAGGAGGAGTCGGAGCCGGACCCCGAGCCGCGCCACTGACCTGGGAGGACGTGTTCCACTCTCGGCACATTCCGCGTGCCATGGGTGCGGTTCTCGGCGTTACGCTCGAAAGCGGGTGGAGGGCGGGGTGCCCCTAGATAGAGAAGGTCGGACCAGGGACCGCGCGGCCAGCGCCCGCGGCTCCGGCTCGGGCACGGTTGTCCCCAAGGGCGTTCCGCGGCTAGGCGCCGCCGTCGCGGCCCGGGAACTTCTTCGCCGCCTCGCGCACCTGGTCGACGTCCAAAGTCATCTCGAGCAGTCCGACCTGCTCGTCGTAGACGCCGGCATCGACCTGCTCCTTCACGCCTTCTTCGAGAATATGAACGACGGGGAGCCCCAACTGGACTCCTGCCAATGAACCGACGTACGCCGGGTCTCCCATCGTGACCGTTTCGGCTGCGACCTCGAGCGACTCGAGGTCGGCTGCGCCGAGGACGACCACGAGGTCACCCGCGCCGTGCACGTCGACCAGGGCCATGATGCGGTCCTGGTTCTCCGGGTCCATGGCCCCGGCAGCCGTTCAGACGAAGCACTCCGTCTCGACGAAGACGACCTCGGCTCCCGCCGACTGGACGCACGCGGCGATTGCGGGCCCGGGCACGCCGTCCCGCTCGCCGAGCGCGATCACCTTCTTGCCGTTGAGCTTCATGCAGCCTCACCTCCCTTGGCGAGCGTCGCGAACGCACGCTCGATGTCGCTCTTGGACACTTCGCCCGAGAGCCGCTCCAGCTCCTCCCCGTTCTGCATGAGAACGTAGGTCGGCAGGCCGAAGACGCGCAGCTCGCGGCAGATGTCGCGGTTCTCGGCCGAGTTGACCTTGACGACGCGCACCGCGCCGCCAGCATCCTCCTCGAGCTTCGCGATCGTTGGCATCATCGCGAGGCACGGCTGGCAGCGCGGCCCCCAGAAATCGACGAGGACGCTGCCGTCGCTCGTCAGGTCGTGGTAGGTGTCGACGGTCGCTTCGACCGGCATGTCTACTCCTTTCCCGGTTCCAAGAGGATTGATAGGCCGTCGGCGAGCTCCGTCATGCGCCCGAGGAAGAGCGAGCCCTTCGCGAGCAGCATGGTCGAGCCGATCTCGCCGGCCCGCAGCGCCGCCAGCCCGTGAGGAAGCCACGGGACGGCGGAGGCCACGTGCCCTTGCGTCGGCGAGAAGCCGGGCAGGCCGTGGGCGCGCTCGAAGCCGTCCAGCTCCGCGCGCGCGAGCTCGCCGCGCCGGACCGCGAGTGCGCCGATGAGCTTGTAGTTGCGGCTGGGGACGTTCCCCGCCCCGGCCGGCTCGGTGATCTCCGGATCGTGGAGCTCGGTCGCGTAGCGGTCGACGTCGAGGATGCGCCTGCCGAGCCGTTCGAGAGGCTCGACGACGAGGTCCTCGAGCACCGCCTGCTGGGCGGAGCCCGAGCCGACGCGGTGCCGCCCGACGGCGTCGAGGCGGATTTCAGGCGCCCCGTTTCCGGGCGGGCCGATGACGACCGCAAAGCCGGCGAGGACGTCCTCGAGCACCGGCGCACCGTTGCGGAGCGCGCCCGCGAACTTCATGCCCAGCTTGGCGAGCGATCCGCCCGCGACGACGACTACGTGCGGGTACACGCCGGCCGCGACGAGCGAGCCCGCGAACACGAGCGCGTGCACCGGCGCGCAGCAGAACGCCTTCACGTCGCTGCCCGACGCATTCACGCAGCCCGCCTGTTCCGCCATCGCCTTGGCGAGGTTCCCGCCGCCGCGTTGGTACCGGTCGCCCACGGCCTCTTCCCCGCTCCCGATCACGTACTCGATCTCCTCCGGCGCGAGCCCGGAGAGGAGCAGGACGTGCTCGAGCGCGAGGGCGCCCGTCGCCTTGCACGCGAGGTTCTCGAGGAGAACGGCGGCCGAGAGGCTCTCGTCGACGTCGTGCGCACCGGCCATGGAGCCGATCTCCCGGCCTTCCTCGTGGAGCGTGAGTGCGCCGTTTCCCGCCAGGGCCCCGTCGAGTTTGAAGAGCCCGAAGCGATCGGCCTCCTGCATGCGCTGGTACAACTCCGCCTGGTCGACGATGGCCCCGAACGCGCCTTCGTCGCGCGGCTCGACGGGATGCCGCCACCATGGCCGTTCGAGCTCCCAGAGCGCCTCGGGCCGAAGATTGCCGATCAGGACCTGGTTGGGCGGGTACGCCAGCACGTCGTCGTAGGTGCGAAGCGCGCCCGAGAGGGAGGCGAGCAGGCCGTCGGAGTCCGCGGCGAGCTCGCGCGTCGGCTTCGAGCCGTGCCGGACGAGGTCCGGGGCGTGCGCGAGTACCATGGAGCAGGCGTGGATCGCGGCCCGAGCGCTCATCGGACGATCACGCGTCCATCTCCCAGACGGTCGCCGGCTCGACCTCGGTTTCGAGCATCTGGAGTGCGCGCTCGACGATCCTGCGGCGCTCGGCCTCGTCGAGCCCGAAGGGATGGGTGATCGCCGGCCCGCGCACAATCCGGTTGGCGCCGATCATCGTCGCGATCGTAGGCAGCGAGGTGACGAACACCGTTGGAATCCCCGCCCGCTCGATCTCCTTCGCCAGCACTGACCCGCAGCGCGTCCCGGTTCCTCAGGTCCCGGACAGGAGCACGGCCTGCACCCCTGCCTGGGTTAGCTCGGCCGCGATCTCGCGTCCGAACTGCGTCGACACGGCAACCGGTGTTCCGTTGCCCGTGGTGGTGTAGAAGGCCTCGTGAATCCGGCCGAGCCGGCCCTCGCTCTCGAGGGCCCGCGCCGTGTCGAGCGGGACGAGCCGGTTGGGATCCTCGTTCGCGAGCGTGACGTCGAAGCCACCGTGGACAGACTCGTAACGGCCCGACGAGAGGCTCGCTTCGCCCGCCAGCGAGTAGCGGAGCCAGCCGTGCGCGCGGATCGTGGGGAGACGGTCAGGGTTGCCTTGCGGAACGCATCCCGCCTCGGTGACGAGCGCGACGAGTGCCTGTGAGAGGTCCTTGACCGGGGGAGGCGGCTCGACGTGGTCGAAGCCGGAGGCCACCTCGGTGCGCGTCTCACCGGCGAGCTTGGACAGCAGGAGATCGACCGCCCGCTCGGCGCCCGGCCGTTCGTCGAGTCGATTCCGCCGGAACCCGCGCGGAAGGTAGCCCTCCTCGTCGGGCGGGCCGAGCTCGCGGCCGGCGGCCAGCGCCCCGGCGAGCGATGCCACCCGGGGA
>DAITAN010000069.1:0-9950 GCA_036824235.1 Gaiellaceae bacterium
AGGCCCGCCGCTCAGGCGAGCCGGTGCAACGTTGGTGCAACATCGGTGCGACGAGCCCCTTGAAACGCCTGTCGTCGCCTGACGGCGTCTGTCGCCGTCTGACAGCCCCGAAACGTAGTAGTGGTGGGGAATTTCTCCGGTTCGTGCCGCTCAGCGCCGGAAGCCGCCGGAGCGGACGCACATGGTTCGATCCCAGGTGCGCCCACTGCGCCGGGCCTTGCGAAGGGACGCGAGACGACGCCGCCCTTATGTGTGGAGCGGCGTCGTCGCAATCACCGTGCCCGCCGCCCGTTCATCCGGGCCGGCCGGGCTCGGCTCGACCGGTGAGTCACGGGTAGTCGACGACGAACACAGGTGCGCCGATGTTGCTCGTATCGGCCGGCCCACCGACGCCGTTGACCACGTGGTCGATCGTGCCCGCGCCCAGGTTGACGGTCATGATGTGATGCAAGCGGACGCCCGGCGTGACGGGGACCTCGAAGCCGTTCTCCGTGTGGATCGACGGGTTGTTCCGGTTGAAGACGTAGACGCCGCCGCCGTAGAGGTTGTGCGTAGTCACCTGGTTTCCGACCTTGTACGCAGCCCAGCCTTCGATGCCGTCGTGCATCCAATCCGCCTGGGTCGGCGGGTCGTAGGGCAGTTCGTTCTGGTACAGGATCGTCGTCCCGTTCTGGCCGTTCCAGATCGTGTTGTACTCCTGGAAGTGCTCGACGAACAGGCCGGTCGCCGTCACGCCGTTCCCGTTGACGACAACGCCGTTTCGGCCGATGTTGGTGTTCCAGCGCTCCGTGTCGCCGGAGAACCCCTCGACGCCGTGGTCGGCACGCCACACCCAGGTGTGATCGATGAGGACGTTGTTGCTGTTGACCTCGAGCGCGACGTCGGCCTTGCCGATGTGCGGCCCACCGACGCGGAAGTACACGTCCGAGAGCGTGGTCGGGTTGGACGGGTCGCTCTTCGCGTTCTTCTTGGGCTTCTTGCCGACCTGCAGGAGCATCGGCGACTCGACGGTGCCTGCGTCGATCGTGACGCCGGCGATGATGACCCCGGGGACATCGTTGACCGTCAGCGGAACCGCGCCGTCGACCGCGGTGAGGGTCGCATGCCCGATGCCGAGGACCACCGAGTTGGCGCGCTTCACGAGGATGCTCTTCTCCACGTCGTAGACGCCCGGGGTTAGCAGCAGGTTCATGCCGCGGGCCAGTTGGTTGTTGATCGTCTTCACCGAGTCCGACGGGGTCGCGACGAAGAACTGGTTGAGCGGGGTCGTCTGCCCGGCCGTCAAGCCGTCGGCCCAGGAGATGCCGCGGGTGTCCGTCTGCGCTGTGGGCACGCGGACGCTGTACTTGCCCCGGCTGTCGATGAACAGGTACGGCTTCTCCCGGCTGACGGGCGTGGTCTCGAGGGTCGTGTAGGGCGGATTCGGGAAACTCGCTTCCGACGGCGCGCCCTCGACACCAGCGAACACCTGGTTCCACACGGCGTTCGACCAGCCGCCGATCCGGCTGTTGCGGATCAGCCACTGTTGCTGGGAGCCGTTGATGACGAACGGGAGGTTCGAGTCGGCGATGAAGCCGCCGCTGGCGAACTGCGGCCCGGCCGTGCAGTAGTCCATGAGCGAGAGGTTGGCGCCGCCGATGTTGAGACGACGCATCGACACGGCTTGCGAGACCGCCCAGAAGTTTGCCGAGGCGCGACAGCCGTCCTGGTTGAGGCTGTTGATGTTCAGGGTCAGGTTGGACAGCGTGCGCCAGAAATTGACCAGGGCGACGCAGTTGCTCGTGCCCCCGTTCTCGAGGCAGCGGTTGTAGACCTCGATCTTGCCGTTGATCGTCACATCCGTCGGGGAGGCTCCGAGGCCGGCGACCTCGGTGTAGTAGCCGACCTTCATCTGCAGCGGCTCGGTGGCTGTTCCATACACGCCCGGCTTGAACAGGAACGCGTAGCGGTTCGTGCTCATCTCGGCGTCGACCTGCTGGGCATAGATCGCGTCGACGGTTGCCTGAATCTCGCCGACCGGCATGCTCGGGTCGAAAATGATCACGTTCGGGCCTAGGCCGGGCTGGTTTTCCCCCGACCCGCCGGCCAGAGAGGCGGCGCTCACAGAGCCGGCGCCGGCAGCACCCAGGGCGAGCGCGGCTGCGAGTGCGAGCACCAGCCGGGCCCGGGCCGGAAGTGCTGTCGACCGACGATGCATGCGATCCTCCTCGTTGCTCCGCCGACGGTCTCGAATTGGTGCTGAGCCTACTCGACCGAGCGTCAGGTCTGCGACCCCCGGGCAGGCCGGGCGCTGCCCGCGTGGGGCAGCTCTACGCGCCCGGCTTCTGGTACTGGACTTCCCCGGCCTGGCGCAGGGCGTCGATCGTCTCGTCGACGGTCATGAGGACCGTCGTTTCGATCGAGCTCAGCGCACCGCCGCCGCCGATCGCAAGCGCGACCGCCGCCATGGAGACGTTGTCAGGGGCTTCGAAGAGGTTGTAGCCGTCGTGCTCGCCGAAGGCGTACCAGAAGCCATGGAGCTTGCCGCCAACCGACTCGATGTAGGACTCGGCTGCCTTACGGCGGTCTTCCGGGTTTCCGATCATCCTCGCCCAGGTCTCGGGCGTGTAGCTGAACTTCGTCAGATAGAGCGGCATCGTCCCTCCCTTTTCATTCGCCGACGGGGCGCGGGTCGCCCCCGAGACGGGGAAGTATTACCTGCCGGCCTTGAACCCCTCCCGAGCAGGCAGTGCGCCATGCACCTCCGTCCGCGGGCTCAGGAGCTGTGCGGGAAGCGGAGCACCTGGACACCCCACTGGTTCAGCCGAACGGTGATCGACCCGCCACGCGCTTCGATCGTGCGCGGCTTGCCGTAGATCTTGCCGCGGCGGTACTGCGACGGGATTCCGCTGATGCGGAGGCTGCGCTTCCGATCCCCGGCGACGTGGCGGGCGGCGACGATCCACAGGTCGGTGTCCGTGCGCCGGGAAATGACTGTGCCGCCATACCCGATCCGCAGCCCGACGCCCGTCTGCGGGCGGACGAGGGCCGCATGGAGCGGCGAGCCGGGTGCGATCTCGAGTAGGACAGGCCGTAGCGCGCCGTACCAGTACCCCCAGTTGAAGCCGAGCGCCTTGTCGGACTCGCTCATGCACGCCAGATGCCCGCCGTAGAAGTTCAGGCCCCGCGCTCCGTTCATGATCGCGTCGTAGACCTTGTAGCGCGTCTCTCGAAGCGTCGGGAGGCGATAGAGGGTTCGTTCGGCATTCCAGCTTCCGCCATGGCAAATGGCCAGTGTCATGAGAACTGCGCGAGACGGAGTCATTCGCTGCATCAATTTCGTCCAGCGCCCGACGTCGTGCAGGTCGAGGTTCGGGCGGCGAAAGCTGACCGGATACGGATCGGCGCCGTGGATGTCCGTAAAGGCCGAATAGGGCGCGAGTTCGGCATGTGTGCCGCGCGCCGCCTGAATCGTCAGCAGGGGCGTCGCGGGGTCGAGCTTTTTCACGGTCGCGTAGGCGTGAGCGAGGACCTCTGCGGGGCGTACAAACGACCACCAGGGCTCGTCGATGCCGCGCCAGACTCCCATGCCCGGATGGTCTTTGAGTGCAGGCACGACCTGGCGGAGCATCGCGTCCTGCTCGTCGCCGGGCTGTGCGCGGGCGAGGTCGCGGAGACCCATCCACACGAATCCTCGATAGGCATGCGCCGCGTCGAGCCAGGCCTCCGCCTGGGGCACCATCTCGAGGGTCCAGGGTCCGGGCGGAACGTAGCGGTACATGCGGACCCCTGAGGATGCGACCTCGGCCCACCCGTCAGTCCCGGCCGGAGTCAGGCCTCCGAGCGGAGGGCCGCCGGAAAGACCGATCACGAACGTCGGCTCCCCGTCGACGTACAGGACACCCTGGGAGCCAATCCGAACATCGGCGGCGGCGGCCGGCCCTGCCGCGCACAAGGCGAGCGCCATGAGTGCTACTACGACTCTTGGCATTCAGCTGCCAGGGAGGGTAGGCGATTGTGACAGTTGTTTCAAGAACGCGGTCGGACCTGCCCGCAGCCGCGGTTTGCCATGACCTGACGACCGGCGTATCTTGAGTTGAAGCGCACTAGCTCGCTTGCGGCCGGGCTCCCAGCGCACGCCGCCATGTCGGACACCGCCCTTCCAACCCAGGCCGGGGCCAGCGAGCAGGCCGTCGTCCCTTCCTCCGCCGGGGAGTTCGCCTCCGGCCAGTCCGGGGCGGTTTCCTTCGCGGAAGTCGTTCGCGTCCACTTCGAGTGGGAGCGCGCCACGCGGCGCGGGACGCCTGACGACGAGCTGGAGAAGCGCTTCCGCGACAAGCTCAGAGAGTTCCAGGAGAACGAAGGGAAGCTCCTCCACGCGTACTGGTCGCGGCGCCGCCCCTCGGCGGTTGCGCTGACCGTCCGGGCGCGGCGGCGTTTCAAGGCCCGGACGCTCAGGCGCTGGCTGCCGGTGCGCGTCAAGTCCCGTCCGACCGACGACCCGCTCACCGATCCGGACGCGATCATCCGCCTTCACCGCGCGACCGACTGGCTCGCGCGCGAGTCGCCGATCGCGGACCTCCTGCACCATTGCGACACGCTCGGGATCCGCGTGGGCGAGATCCTGCGAGGAACGAGTGAGCGCATCGCGATGCAGTGGATCTTCTCCGTGCAGAGCCATCTGCTCGGGTTCATCGAGCGGACGGAGGGCAAGGCGACGAAGGCCCAGATCGACGAGATCGTCAAGTCGCAGAAGCGCGAGCTGATCGCGATCGAGCACTACTACGACCGGGCGGCGGACAAGACCGCCAGGGTCGTCTACTTCGGGGGGATGATGCTCGGCGCGTTCTACTCGGCGGCGCTCGCCGGCCTCGGCTTGCTGGCTCTCTGGGCGGGAGGCTGGATCGAGCAGCCTCACGTCCACGTGATCGAGACGTTCTTCGTCTCCTACGCCGCCGGCGGGATCGGCGCGATCGTCAGCGTCATGTTCCGCATGGCCAACGAGGACAAGTTCGCGATCGACTACGAGGTCGGCCGGCCGACCGTGCGGAAGCTCGGCGCCTTCCGGCCGTTCATCGGTGCGATCTTCGGCGTCGCCATGTACTTCCTGATCTCGAGCGGCCTCCCGCAGGTCGAGCTGCCCGACTCGCAGCAGGCGTTCTTCTACTACGGGATCGTCGCGTTCCTCGCCGGGTTCGCCGAGCGGCGGACGAAGGTGATCCTTGGGAGCGCCGAGGGAACGCTCGAAAAGAGCCTGGGCTTCGGTGCCCCAGGAGGCGCCGGCCCTGGCTCAGGCCCCTCGAGCCTCCAGATCGAAGGCGACGGGCTTGCGCCCGCGCGCGAGCCGGCGACTCAGGGCGAGTAAGGCGAGAGTCCCCCGGCCTCCGGTTGAGGCCCTCTCGGGGAGGCCGCGTTGATGGGCAGGCCGGAGACGCGCGCGCCGCCCTCATCTGCGATCCGCTCGCGAACCCGCCGCCGCATCGCCCTGCGCGTGAACGGGTTCGGCGAGAGCTGGTCGCGCGCGTCCTGGAGAAACTGATCCTGCTCGGCGCGGAACGTCACGGGAGACGGCTCCACCGGAAGCTCCCCGAGCGGCTTCGACTCCACCGTCCTGCTCGCCCACGCCGACTCGATCACGTCCTCGCACACGATCTGCACGGCCTCCTTGAACAGTGCAAACGAGTAGCCCAGCTCGGCGGACTCCATCAGGATCCAGCCCTGGTAGTAGCGGACGTCCTCCCAGAGCTTGTGGTACCCCTCGAGGAACGCCGTATCCTCGTCGGGGCGCGCGTGGTAGGCGCGATAGGCCATCTCGATCCAGCTCATGGTGGCCCGGTAGGCGTCGCTGTAGAGGTTCCGGCGCCGGTCACGCCGGCCGGCGGTCATATTCATCGCCAGCGTCACAGCGGCGACGAGGGCCGCGATGGTGGCCGCGAGGATCGGGATCCACTCGGGCCGGAGGAAGGCTAGGCCGGGGTAGGCCACGGGAGTGGAGCGAGATGCTACTCCTCGTGTCGGCCTACCCCGGCGGGGCGCGCGTGACTAGGCAGGAAGTCGCGCAGAGGCGACGAGGCGGCTCGCCGCCTCCGCGTCGCGGCGGGCCACTCGGAGGCGCCAGCTGAGCTGGGCCGTCGGAAACCCCCTGAACCGGTCGGCCAGCTCCTCCGCGGGGGTCTTCGCGTCGAAGTCGACGGTGAGCTCGATCGTCTCCACGGGGTCCTTGACCGACACCATTCTGATCTCCTTCTTTGGGGGGCTGTCATGGGGGAGGACGGTCGGCGGGGCCGAACCTTGCGCGGGCGGGAGCGAGAATCCCCCGTTTGGCGGGCCCGGTCGGTGCAGTGGGGGTAGGTTGAGGCATGGCCTCCGGGGGAATTCACGTGCGCTCGTGCGCGAACGAGGACGAGGAGGCGCTCTCGCTCGGGATCCACAACACCGTTTGGCCGCACCGCGCGGTGACCATGGACGAGGTCCGGTCGTTCCAGGCCGCCACGAAGGACTACGGAGACTTCCTCGTGGAGGTGGACGGCGTGCCCAAGGGCTCGGCGGCGATCGCGATCCTGCCGCAGCGCCCGCATGCGGGGTTCCTCCTTCTCACCGTGCTGGAGGACGGGCGCCGCCGCGGCGCCGGCAGCGCGCTCTACGCGACTGCGTCGGACTGGCTGCACGAGCGCGGCCTCGACGTCGTCCACGCCTCCGTCTCGGAGGCTGACGACGAGAGCCTGGCTTTCGCCCGGCGACGGGGGTTCCGAGAGATCGAGCGCTACCCACGCCTGCTGCTGGACGTCGCCGCGATCGAGGAGCCCGCGGTGGAGACTCCGACCGGCGTCGAGATCGTCACCTGGGGCGAACGGCCGGAGGTGGCGCGGGGGATGTACGCCGTTGCAGTCGAGGCCTACGCTGACGTGCCCGGCGGCGACGCCGAGGAGATGGAGGCCTTCGAGGACTGGCTCGCCCACGACATGCAGGGTTCGGGAGACAAGCCTGAGACGACGTTCGTCGCCCTGGCCGGCGGCGAGGTCGTCGGCTATGCGAAGTACTTCATCACCGCGGCCCGCCCGACGGTCGCCTTCCATGACATGACCGCCGTGCGCCGCGACTGGCGCGGGCGCGGGGTAGCCCGGGCGCTCAAGCAGGCTCAGATCGCGTGGGCGAAGCGGGCGGGCTTCGAGGTGCTCGAGACGAACAACGAGGAGCGGAACGAGCCGATCCGCAGGCTCAACGCCCAGCTCGGCTACAGGCTCGCGCCGGGGCGCATCCTCCTCGAAGGCCCGCCGGCGCCGCGCTGACTACCTGGCCGCGGCCGCGCGCCAGCCGGCGCGGCGATGCAGGCGCTCGACCTCGAAGAGCACGATCACGCCCGCGATGCCGCCGATCGCCGCTCCCGTCGCCTGGGCCTCGGGGACTTCGATGGCGAGCAGCGCGCCCCAGGCGGCGAGGTATCCCCACCCGGCGATCGCCGCCGAATAGACGAGCGCGAGGCCGAGGCCGTGTGAGACCGGGAGGAAGCCCAGGAGCTGCACCGTGATCCCAGGCCGCTCGGAGTAGAGGCCGCCCTCATCCGAGCCCTTCGACTCCGACGGAAGCTGGAGCCGCTTCTCGAGCTCCGTCGCGCGCGGGATGAGCACGCCCGAGATCTGCGTGTTCCGGAGCTCGTAGACGAAGATGCCGATCGTCGCGAGGAGGCCGAGGAGCCCGACGCCGAGCAGCTCCGCCGCGGGCCGCGGACGTCCGACGAAGGCGACGGCGATGCCGGAGATCGTGGGCACGAACGCGAGCAGCCGGAAGCGAACGTCGATGAGCGTCCGCAGGAGCTGCGTCGTCTGCTCGTAGTCGAGCCGGAGGCGATCGTCTGCATCCACTGGCCGCCGCTGAGTATGGCGGGCGGCTCGGAAGGCTAGGCCTGGTCCTCCGGCGGCGGTTCGTAGGGCCTTCGCCACAGCCTGTAGGCGGTGGCCAGCGACGCCGATCCGAGCACGGAAGCGCTGACGAATGCGATGAGGCTCCATCCACCCGCTCCGGCCGTGACCAGCGCAACCCCGACGAGGACCAGGAAGACCGCGAAAAGGCCCAACCCGAGGGCGCCCCCGTAGAGGAACGGCCGATCCGCAGCCCGGGGTGCGTCGGCCGGGACCGTGACCGGCATCACGTCCTCGGGCAAACGCGTCACGCGCACCGCGTCGGCGCGGGCCCGCTGCTCGTCCACCTTCGGCTCGACGGCCTTCCCGGGGTCGAGCTCGGGGGCGCGGTCGAGGATGGACGCCGGCTGCGCCAGCGTCACCGCCAGTGCCGAGTGGTCGACGGACTCGACGTCCGCCCACGGCACGGCGCGGCGATCGTGCGTCAGGGGAGGCTCTCCGCGGTCGACGACGAGGTAAAGGTCGTCGTCCGCCTGAAGCACGACCGTCACCTTCCCGATCGCCTCGCCATCGGCGGCGTACACGACGTACTCCTCCAGGCCGCCGGTCTCCCCGCCGGCCGCCGGAAGCTCGTATGTCCACGGCGCCTTGGTCACGAGGATCGCCTACCCAGCGCCGCCGTGCAGCAACCGTCGAAGGCTCCATACCACTTGTGTAAGGTGCGCCTGACATCGACTCGAAGGGAGTAGCGCTAAGTGATTCGTGCCAGAGGAATCGTGTCGCTCGTCGTCATGGGGATCGCCGCGCTTGCACTCGCAGCGTGCGGCGGTGACGACGAGCCGGCAGCCGACGACACGGGGGCAGCGACCACCACGACCGAGGCCACAGCCGCACCGCAGCTCGACGGGGTGAAGGACTACCTCCTCGACCACACGGAGCAGCTCACGGGCTTCACCGCCGACTTCAAGGCGGCCGCCGAGGAGTACCACGCGCTCGCCGAGGAAGCCGGCTTCGACTACGAAGCGCTCTGGGCGGAGCACGGGGAAGACCTCGCGCCCATGCTCGAGGAGATGAAGGCCAGCTGGATCGAGGGGAACCCGTACTACGAGCGCATGGAAGGGGTCGTCGCGGGGACGCCCTCGCTCGCGGAGTACGACGTCATCCTCGACGCCGGCTCGAGCGCGGCCGAGGATCCCGAGAGCGCGGTTCCCTTCGATCTCGAGCTCTCCGACGGCACGACGCTGCAACAGCCCGGCAACCTCTTCAATCTGACCGAGGGCTCGCTCTGGGGCACGCTGCCCGACGACATGCCGCAGAGCACGCCGGCCGACCTGGACGGCAACGGGACGGAGGACTTCGGCGAGGTGCTGCCGCACGCCCCGTTCCTGCTTGCCGCCGCCGAGGCGTTCGATCGCTACTCGGGCGAGCTCGCCGACTCGGGCGAGGCGTGGGAGCCGAGCGAGTCCGACGCCTTCACGGCCCTCGTCGTGATGGTGCCGACGATGAGCGAGTACTTCGGCCAGTGGAAGGAGTCGCGCTTCGTGCTCGGAGACGCCTCCGAGTCGGAGTCGTTCAACGTCGTCTCGCGGCTCTCGGACATCAACGACATCCTCGCCGGCCTCGAGGTCATCTTCGACGGGGTCGAGGGTCGCCTCACCGAGGTCGATCCGGAGCAGGCCGAGCAGACGGGGCGCGAGCTCTCGGACCTGCGCGCCTTCGTCGAGGACCTGTACTCGCGCGAGCAGGGAGGCGAGCGCTTCGATCCCGAGCAGGCAGAGGTGCTCGGCACCGAGGCGCAGGACCGCGCGACGGCGATCGCCGGCCAGGTCTCCCAGGCTGCCGCCGAGCTCGGAGTGACGATCGAGCAGTAGCCGAATGGCGCATCGGCCGCTCATCGTCGCGGCAACGGCCGCCGTCTGCCTGGCTCTCACAGGGACTGCTCCGGCAGCTTCCCAGGAGCCCTGGCAGGCGGCGGCCGACGTTCGCACCACGCTCGCGGAGGCGCAGCGCGCGCTCGTGCTCGGCGAGCCGGAGAAGGCCAGGAATCTGGTCGCGAAGGCCGCTGCGTTCGAGCTCGGCCTGCAGTGCCTGCTGGGCCGACGTCAACATCGT
>DAITAN010000070.1:0-9907 GCA_036824235.1 Gaiellaceae bacterium
GGAGCCGTCGCCCTCGCGCGCGGCGACGCGCAGACGGCCTTGACCGCCCTGCGCCAGGCGGAGCGGACCTGGCACGAGCTCGAAGCGCCGTACGAGAGCGCGCGCGTGCGTGCACTCGTCGGACAGGCCTGCCGTGCGCTCGGGGACGTGGACACGGCCGCGCTCGAGCTCGAAGCGGCGCGCGAGACCTTCGAGAAGCTGGGCGCCGGGCCGGACCTCACACACCTGGGCGATTCGCGGCCCGAGCGGCACGGCCTAACCGATCGCGAGCTCGAGGTGCTGCGGCTGGTCGCGGCCGGAAAGAGCAACCGCGAGATCGCCGCCGCGCTCGTGATCAGCGAGCACACGGTCGCACGCCACGTACAGAACATCTTCGGGAAGCTGGGCGTCTCGTCGCGCACCGCGGCGGGGGCGTTCGCGTTCGAGCACCGCCTCGTGTGACACGCCCGCGTGGTCAATTCTGACCACGCGCGAAGGCCTCCAAGTTGGTGGATCCGGGCGATGCGGAGCCGCCAGGCCGGTTCGTACCGTGGGTGGCGGTCCACGTTCCCGATCCGAAGGAGCCCTATGAGCACCACCATGACCGGCCTGGCAGGACTCGACGGCGACCGCGTCACGCTGTCCGGCGAGCAACTCGACGAGCTCGAGGCGCGGGTCGACGGGCGGTTGCTCAGGAACGGGGACGAAGGCTGGGACGAGGCCGCCCTGATCTGGAACGGCATGGTCGCGAAGACGCCCGGCCTCGTTTTGCAGCCCGAGTCGGCTCACGACGTCGCCGCGGCGGTGAGCTTCGCCCGCGAGAACGGCCTCCTCATCTGCATCAAGGGAGGCGGTCACAACATCGCCGGCACCTCGCTCGCCGAGGACGGCCTCGTCCTCGACATGTCGAGGATGAACCGGGTCTCGGTCGATCCGCACACCAGGCTGGCCCACGTGGGTCCCGGCTGCCTGCTCCAGGACGTCGACCGCGCGACGCAGGAGCACGGCCTCGCGACCGTGCTCGGCTTCATCTCGGAGGTGGGCGTCGCCGGTCTGACGCTCGGCGGCGGGCTCGGCTATCTGGCGCGGCGCTTCGGCTGGACGGTCGACAACCTCCAGGAGGTCGACATCGTCACCGCCGACGGGGCGATCCGCACGGCCCACAGGGACGAGAACGCGGAGCTCTTCTGGGCGCTGCGTGGTGGCGGCGGGAACTTCGGAGTGGTCACCCGGTTCACCTTCAGGCTCCACGAGGTCGGCCCGCTGGTGCACGGCGGCCTCGTCGCATGGCCCTTCGACCGGGCCGAGGAGGTCATGGAGACGTACAAGTCGATCACGGCCGAGGCGCCGCGCGAGCTGGCCCTGTGGCTGTTGCTCATCCATGGCCCGCCCGCGCCGTTCGTCCCCGTCGAGTGGCACGGCGAGAAGCTCTGCGCCATGTGCATCTGCTACTCGGGCGACCTGGGCCGGACGGACGAGGTCCTGGCACCCATCCGCGCGCTCGGCGAGCCGGTTTTCGACCTCACCGCCGACATGCCGTACACGGAGGTGCAGTCCTACCTCGACGAGACCGAGCCGAAGGGCATGCACTACTACTGGCGGACCGGCTACCTAGCCGAGCTGGACGACGAGCTCCTCCCCGTGATCCGCGACGTGTTCGCCGACTGCCCGATCCCCGGCGCGGAGCTCGGCTTTCTCCACCTCGAGGGTGCGCTGAACGAGCACTCGGAGGACGACGGCGCCGTCGGAAATCGCGACGCCGGCTACGTCATGGGCGTCAACGGCATGTGGGAGGCCGACGAGCCCAGGGCGGACGAGTACAAGCAGTGGATCCGCAGCGCCTGGGAGAAGCATCTTCCGTACTCGACCGGCCGCAACTACGTCAACTTCATGAACGCGGACGAAAGCGACGAGCGCCTTCTCGCGACGTACGGCGCCAACTACGAGCGCCTCGCAGCGGCGAAACGCGCCTACGACCCCGACAACCTCTTCCGGATGAACCGCAACGTCCCGCCCGCGTAGCTAGCGGCGGCCGAGCAAGCGGCCGAAAGCGGCGACGAGCTCTTCCGTCCGCTCTTCGCGCGTCCCATCCTCGGCCGTCATCACGCAGTGGCGGGCGTGCTCGTCGAGGAGGCCGAGAGCGACTTTTTCGAGCGCGCCCTCGATCGCCGAGATCTGCGTGACGACGTCGATGCAGTACCGGTCCTCGTCGACCATCTTCTGCACGCCGCGCACCTGACCCTCGATCCGGCGCAGCCTCGCGATCAGCTGCTCCTTGGTCGCCGAGTACCCGCGGGAGGGGGTGGCTCGCGTTGCCATGCGCTCATCGTGCCACATGGTGGGCGTGCGCGGGATGCGCCTTGACATACCCCCCAACCGTATAGAGGATGGCTGCGTCATGGAGACGGCGACCTACGCGGTTCCCGGCGTCCACTGCGCGCACTGCAGCGCGGCCATCACCGCCGAGGTCGGCAAGGTCGCCGGCGTCGATCAGGTCGAAGTCGACCTCGACGGCAAGGTTGTCTCCGTGCACGGCACGGGTGTGAGCGACGCCGAGGTCAGGAGCGCGATCGCCGAAGCCGGGTACGAGGTCGCCGCCTAGTCGACGGCTTCCGCCGCCCTACTGCGGCGGACGAGCAAGGCGATCCCCCAGGCGGCGAGAGCAAGCCCGCCCGCCGCGAGGGCGACCAGGATGATCTGGTTCGCGTAGGGGACGTCCAGGAGCTTGAGCCCGCTCAGTGCCAGCGCCGAAGCCAGAGCGAAGCGCAGCGCGTTCTCGGGCAGGCCCACGCTGATCTGGCTCCCGACGAGCACGCCGGGGATGGAGCCGACCAGGAGCCAGGCCATCGCCGGGACGTCAACGTTCCCGGCCACGAGGTGCCCGAGGCCGGCGACGAGGAGCAACGCGGCCGCGTGGGCGATATCGGTGCCGACGACGTACCTCGCCGCGAGCGGGTAGGCGAGGAGCATCGCGAGCGCGAAGAGCGTCCCGCTCCCGACCGACGTGAGCCCCACGAGGAAGCCGCCGACGACGCCGATCGCGACCGCCACGATCCGGTCGCGCTGCGACAGGCGGCCGAGGCTGCTCGCCGTGCCCGCCGAGTGGAAGAGGGCCTTGGCGACGAAGGCGAGCGCGCCGAGGAGGAGCGTGTAGCCGAGGACCTTGCCTTGCACGGAGTCGACGTTGTCGCCGTAGCGGTCGGTGAGGTAGGTCGCGACCCAGACGCCGAGCAGCGAGGCTGGGGCGCTGCCGAGTAGCATCCACGCGGCGAGGCGAGCCCTCACGGTCCCCAGTCGGCGGTGCCGCACGGCACCGAACGACTTGAAGATGGCGCCGTGGAGGATGTCCGTCCCGATGGCCGTCGCCGGGTTGAAGTTGAAGAGGAAGATGAGGATGGGCGTCATGAGCGAGCCGCCGCCCATGCCGGTCATCCCGACGAGCAACCCGGTGACGAGACCGGCGAGGACGAGTCGCGGGTCGTTCACGCGTCGATCAGTGGACGACGAGGACGTCGCACGGCGCACGCCGCAGGACGTTCTGAGCCACGCTGCCCTCGACGAGCCGCTCGATGAAGCCCTTCTTGCGCATCCCGACGACGATCAGGTCGGCGTTGCGCTCACCCGCGAGCGCAACGATCGCCTCGGCCGGCTGGCCGACCGACCGGACGACCTCGGCCGTGACGCCGCGCCCTTCGAGGAAGGTCCGCGCCTGCTCCAGGCGCTCGCGCCCGTAACGTTCCGACTCCGCCTCCTCGCCGTGTTCCGCTGGGACGACGTTGGTGACGACGAGTGCGGCGCCGAAGGCCTGGGCGAGCTCCGCAGCCCGTGAAAGCGTCCCGCTCTCGGGGTCGTCGTAGGCAACGACGATCGTCTCGACAAGTGCCACGACCGACAGGGTAGGCGCTGAGGGCGACGGCTACGCG
This sequence comes from Gaiellaceae bacterium, assembly GCA_036824235.1. Taxonomy (GTDB): domain Bacteria; phylum Actinomycetota; class Thermoleophilia; order Gaiellales; family Gaiellaceae; genus JAIBJN01. The sequence continues at coordinate 3,903 of DAITAN010000070.1, forward strand.
CACCGCTACCGGGTCTCGGCCAGCTGGCCCAGGATCTCGCGCGCGTAGAAGTCCAGGAAGCCCTCCTGGTCGGGCCCGACCTGATGGACGTAGACGTTGTCGTAGCCGGCCTCGGCGAACTCGTCGATCGCCGCGAGATGCGCGTCCGCGTCCGGGCCGCACACGACCTTCTCCGCGATGTCGTCCTCGGTGACGGCCTCGGACGCCTGCTCGAAGTGACGGGGAAGCGCGAGCTCCTGGTTCAGGTCCCCGGGCACAGCGGCGTTGGGCCACCACTCAAGCGCCGTCTTGCGGGCGACCTTCTCGTCCTCGGCCCAGCAGACGGTCACCTGGCCGATGCGCGGCTTGCCGGAGCCTCCGGCGGCGTCGAAGTCCGAAAGGAGGTCGGCCTCCGGTGATGTGCCGATGAAGCCGTCGCCCTTCTCCCCGGCCAGCTTCGCTGCCTCAGGCTTCCCTGCCGCGACCATCAGGTCGGGCGGCTCGTCCGGCAGCGTGTAGAGGCGCGCCTCCTCGACGGTGTAGTAGCGGCCGTGATGGCTCTGGTAGCCGCCCTGCCACAGCAGCCTGATGACGTCGATCGCCTCGGCGAGCATCTCGACCCGCACCGCGCCCTCGGGCCAGCGGTCGCCGAGGACGTGCTCGTTGAGGTTCTCGCCGGTACCGACGCCGAGGAAGAACCGCCCGGGCATGAGCGCGGCGGCGGTTGCCGACGCCTGCGCGATGATCGCCGGGTGCGTTCGCATCGTCGGGCACGTCACTCCCGTCCCAAGGCGGAGCGACTCCGTCGCCTCGGCGATGGCGCCGATCAGCGTCCACACGAAGGCGCTCTGCCCCTGGCGGTCCGTCCACGGATGGAAGTGGTCGGAGATGAGGGCGTACGAGAATCCACGCTCCTCCGCGAGCACCGCGTAGCGAACGAGGTCCACAGGCGCGTGCTCCTCGGAGGAGAGGGCGTAGCCGATTTCGGGTCGATCTGCCACCTGGACTAGCTCTTGCGGGCGGTCGCCTTGCCGCCCTTGCGGCCGGCGGCCTTCTTCTGGGCGGTCGTCCCACCCTGCGAGGAGTTGCCGCCGGAGCCGGACTTCTTGCCGCCACGGCTCGATGCTCCCGGCGAGTTGGCGATCTTGGCGGCGCGCTCCTTCGACATCCCCTTGTCCTTGAGCGCTTCGTACTGCTTCTCGTTCTTCACGTTCGCACGCTTGTTGGGCATGACCCCTCCTTGGACGTAGCGTTGCTCCAAGCCATGCCCAACGGATACCCGCCGGATCGGGTCGAAAAACGGAGGGCGTCTAGTGCTCACCGGCTGACCGCGTTTCCGAGATCCGCCTGCGGGTATCTGGTCCCGCGCACCGTGGAGCGAGGGGAGGGGCCGAGCTGAGATCCGTCTTCGCGATCTACCTGAGCGTCGCGCTCGCGGGCCTTGCCCTCTTCTTCACCATCGGCTTCCTGGGTCGGTGACCGTGCGCACATTCCTCCGCGACAACTCCCTCTCGCTCTTCTTCCTCCTGCTCTTCCTCGGTGCACTGGTCGGGCAGTCCGTCGCGGGTTGGTTCGACTTCAACGACGAGGCGCGGGCCCACGACTCTGACATGTACTCCTACGGTCGCTATGTCCTCTCGTCCGAGTTCGGCAGGGCGGTGCTCGAGAACTGGCAGTCCGAGTACCTGCAGTTCGTGCTCTTCGTCCTGGCGACGATTTGGTTCGTCCAGCGTGGCTCCAACGAGTCGAAGAGGCGTGGAGACGAAGGGCTCGAGTCCGACGAGAAGCAACTCGTCGCCTCACGCGCTCAACAGAACTCTCCCCGCTGGGCGAAAGTCGGCGGCTGGAGAACGAAGGTGTACTCCAACTCCCTCCTGATCGTCATGGCGACGCTCTTTGTCGGGAGCTGGGTAGGGCAGTCCGTAACAGGTTGGCGGGAGTACTCGAGCCACCAAAAAGAGCATGGCTTGCCGACAACCACCTGGACCGGCTATCTGACTCGCGCGGACTTCTGGGAGTCCACGCTGGAAAACTGGCAGTCGGAGTTCCTTGCCGTCGGCTCGATGGCCGCATTCACCGTCTATCTGAGGCAGCGGGGATCCCCCGAGTCGAAGCCCGTCGGTGCTCCCCACGACCAGACGGGCACCTCGGGCTGAGCTCAGGGGGACGGGGTCGACCGGTCCAGAACCCCGGCCGACCCCGATCCCGCATAAAACGCTACGCCGCTGCGGTGACCCCTTCCTTGCTCAGCCGGGTCGCGATCTTCTCGACCTCCCTGAGCGCCTCCTTCTCCTGCTTCAGGTTCTTGTCCAGAAGCTCGACCGCCTCGTCCTTGCCGAGACCCTTGGCCATGCGCCTGAGGCCTTCGTAGGCCGCGATCTCGTAGTTCTCGGTGCGGGCTGCCGCTCCGACGTCCACGAGGTCGATCAATGCAGGCGAGGTCTCCTCGACGAGCTGGTCGTGCTCCTTCTTGAGGCCCTGGAAGCCGACGCACTCCTCCTCGTGCGGCTCCTCGCCAAGGAGCTCGAAGACCTTCTCGACGTTGGCGACGTGCTGCCGCGTCTCCCTCAGGTGGCTCTCCAGCCCTGCCGTGAACTCCTCGTCGTTGACCTCCTCGATCAGCTTGGGGAGCGTCTCGCCGGCGAGCTTCCGCTCGACATAGAGGATGTCCCCCAGCTCATGAAGGAAGAGCTCTCGCGGGCTCGTGATTTCTGGCATTGCGTGACCCCTTTCTCGTGTGTGTCGGATGCCGTTACCCGCTCCGCCGCTTCCTAACGCTCCCGGGAGGGCGATGTTTCGCGCCCGTCCAACTCGGTAGGAGAAAACGGAGCCGACAAGGAGGAATCACATGAAGCGCACCCTGTCTTTCGCCGCCCTCGTGGCGGCTCTCGTCTACTTCTTCGATCGCAAGAACGGCAAGCGACGCAGGCGGATGGCCGTCGACCGATCCGCCGGATTCCTGCGCCGCGGGACACGGCAGGTCGACCGGGCCCGCCGAGAGGCCGTTTCCGGCGCGTCCGGCGTCACGCAGAAAGCGAAGCACCTCCGCGAGGAGGAGAAGCCGCAGCCGAACGACGCCACGCTGAAGGCCAAGGTCGAGAGCGAGGTCTTCAGGGATGTGCGCGTGCCGAAGGGGCAGGTCGACGTCAACGCCGAGGACGGCGTCGTGTTCCTACGCGGTGAGGTGGAATCTCCTGATCTCGTCGCCGAGCTCGAGAAGGCCACGCGAAAGGTCCACGGTGTCCGCGAGGTCGAGAACCTGCTCCACACGCCCGAAGGCACGGTGTCGTAGGGATGGTGGAGCCCGGCCTGAACCGACACGAGTGGGAGACCGAATGGGCGGCGCTGGAGCCGCTCGTCGTCGACTCGCCGGCCGAGGCTCTCCCGGAGCTCGACCGCCTCGTCCGAAGGATGCTGGTCGAACGCGGATACCCGCTCGAGGAAGGCGAGGTCGAGCGCACGGCCGAGGAAGGCATCGACCCGGAGGTGCTGGCCGGCTACCGCGCGGGGCACGACATCGCGTCGCGGGTGGACGGCGGCGAGGACGTCGATCCGGCCGAGGTCGGCCAGGCGGTCGGCCTGTTCCGCGAGCTCTACGAGCATCTCCTCGCGCGCGCGGCGCAGGAGCTCTAGCGGACGCGGGGCGAGCGGTCCCGGCGCCCGAATGCACCGGGCGCGCCGCGACCGCAGAGCGGCGCGCCCGGTCGTTCACGTGGCGAAGAATTCAGGCTGGTCCCTTCCCAGGCCGGTTCCAGCATCGGTGAGACGACGCGCTCGAGGACCTCGTCCCGGATCCCGACGGCCCGATGGCGAAGCTCAGCCATCACGTCGTCGAGGTTCTCGTTCGATGCTTCCACGGGCATAGCCGTTCCTCCTTGCCGGAAGAGGCACGGCCAGCCTCTCTTCGCCGCAGGCCACTCTCCTTCCCCACCCGGCGTCTGCGGAAACCACCGCGAGGCGATCCGCGGCCGGGAGGGCTAGCGGAACGAGTTGTACTGCCGGCTGTTCGCCACGGCGTTCCCGCCCTGGCGGATCGGCACGCCGACCTTCTCGACGCCGGTGCAGCTCCCGCCGCGGCCGTCGGTGACCCGGTAGGTGATCTTGTAGACGCGCCCGTTGCCCTTCGGCGCGCGCTCCGACTTGAGCTTCAGCTGGTCGGGCTTGCCCGACAACCGCTGCGCATCCGGTCCCTTGTCCGCACGGCCCGTCGCGAGCTTCGTCTTCTCGTCCTGGGTGACGGCCGTGATCGCGTACGTGAGCGCGTCGCCGTTCCCGTCGGTCGCGCCGGAGAGCTGGACGACGATGAACTGCGCCCGCGCCGGCCAGAGCTTCGCCTTGGACGGCACCACGCCCGCGCATCCGGGCGCGACGTTCGCCTCGACGACGGTGACCGACACGAGGCCCTCGTCCGTCAGCTGGCCGTCCGTGACCTCGTACGTGAAGCTGTCGGGGCCGAGATAGTCGGCGTCGGGCGTGTACGTGCAGGCGGTGGCATTGCACGAGACGGTCCCGTGGTCGGGGTCGCTCGGATTCGCGACCGTGACCGTGTCGCCGTCGACGTCCGTGTCCCCGACGAGCACGCTTACGTTCCCGGGCGTCTCCTCGTCGGTCGTCAGGGCGTCGTCGTCGGCCACGGGCGCGTCGTTCACATTCGTGACGGTGACCGAGACGGAACCGGTGTCGGTGCCGCCGTTCCCGTCGCTCACGGTGTACGTGAACGTGTCGGCGCCCGCGTAGTTCAGGGCCGGCGTGTAGGTGCACGTGGTCGCATCGCACGAGGCCGTGCCGTGGGCGCCGTTCGCCGAGCCCGTGACGGAGAGCGAGTCGCCCTCGAGGTCCGTGTCGTTCGGGAGGACGTCGACCTGTTCGGCGGTCTCCTCGGCGGTCGCGAGGGAGTCGTCGACCGCGACTGGGGCGTCGTTCCCGGGAGTGACGGTGACGGTGACCGTGCCGGTGTCCGACTTGCTACGCCCGTCGGAGACCGTGTAGTCGAAGGAGTCGGACCCGTTGTAGTTCGCGCTCGGCGTGTAGGTGCAGACCCCGCCCGCCGCGCAGGAGACCGTGCCGTGCGTCGCCGTCGGCGCGGGCGTCGAGACGCTCAGCGTGTCGCCGTCCACGTCCGTGTCGCCGACGAGCACATTCGTAGAGCCGGGGGTGTCCTCAACCGTGACGATCGCGTCGTCGTCGGCCACGGGCGCGGTGTTCTCGGGCGTGACGGTGATGTTCACCGTCGCCGTATCCGTGCCGCCGTGCCCGTCGGAGATCGAGTACTGGAACGAGTCCGGCCCGCTGTAGTCCGCCGTCGGCGTGTAGGAGCACCCGCCGCCGCCGAGGCAGGCGACGGTGCCGTGCAAGGCGGCCGGGGAGAGCGTCGTGACGAGCAGCGTGTCGCCGTCGATATCGACGTCGTTCGTCCGCACGTTCAGCGAGCCCATCTGGTCCTCCGAGGTGACGAGCGAGTCGTCGACCGCGTTCGGGACGTCGTTCACGGGCGTCACGTTGACCTCGACGTTGGCGGTGTCGGTCCCGCCCTGGCCGTCGGTGATCGTGTACGAGAAGGTGTCGAAGCCCTCGAAGTTCGGTTCGGGCGTATAGGTGCAGATGCCGCCGACCGTGCACGAGACCGTGCCATTGTCGGCCGTCGGCTCGAGCGTCTCCACGGACAGCGGATCAGTGTCGTCGTCGGTGTCGTTGGCGAGCACGTTGACGCTGTCCGACGTGTCCTCGGCGAGAGTGAGCGCATCGTCGCTCGCGCTCGGCTCCGCATTCGTGGGCACGACCTCGACGACGACGTCCCCGATGTCCGTGCCACCCTGGCCGTCGGACACCGTGTACGTGAAGGCGTCCGGTCCGGAGTAGTCGGGATCGCTGGGGATGTACACGCAGTCCGCGCCGCTGCAGCTCACGGACCCGTGGGTCCCGTCCGTCCAGTCGTCGATCGAGAGCGGGTCGCTGTCGGGGTCGGTGTCGTTCGCGAGGACGTTCGTGCTTCCCGCCGTTCCCTCGGCCGTGTTGAGCTCGTCCAG
>DAITAN010000432.1:0-2167 GCA_036824235.1 Gaiellaceae bacterium
GCGAGCCGCTGGAGGACGGCTGAGACGCAGAGCAGGGCGAACGCGAGGCTGCGCGTGGCGAGGTTGGCGCGGCGGTCGACGGGCCGCGTCGCCAGGCCGCCGTGGCGCATCACGTGCGCGAGCGTCGACCAGTAGCCGGTTATCGGCTCCACTGGGTTGACGGCGAACCCGGCCTCGTGCAGGAGGCGGTTCAGACCGTGACTCGTGAAGCGCCAGTGGTCGTGGGGCTCCTCGTGGAGCTCGCCCACGAAGGGCACCGAGAGCAGCAGCGTCCCGCCGGGGCGCAATACGCGACGCAGTTCGGCGAGCGCCCGGGCCGGGTCGGCGACGTGCTCGAGCACCTCCGTGCAGAGTACGAACCCGAAGCTCGCATCCTCGACCGGGAGCTGGTGGAGGTCGGCGACGATGTCCGCGCCGCGCGCCGCGGTGTGGACGGTCCCCGGCCAGTCCTGCGTCACGTACTCGCAATGCGCGAAGAAGGCGCGGTACGGCGCGGCCCCTGCGCCCGCATCGAGTACCCGCTCGCCCACGGGCAGTGCGGTCGCGGCATCGCCCACCGCACGCGCGATTGGCGCGCGCTGGATGGGCGACTGGGCGACGAACGCGGCCACGTTGGGCGGAAGTGTGCGCATGACGTGCGACAGGCTAGGGCGTTCTCGCCAGGAAGGCGGGCTCCCGGGGTTGCTCACCGCGCGGGAGCGAGTCACCTCTGCGACGCGTGTCCCTGTCGCCGGGCCCGGGCTCTAGCGCGACACTGACTGTTAAAGGTCGCAAGCGGTGGACGTCTGTCTGAACTTGCTTGTGGACTTCCGACCGCACATTTACCGTCGTGCGCCACGGGCACGGACTTTGGGAGGCATGGATGCGAAGCAGTACGTCTGCAATTGCGGCCGCCGTCGCGGCGCTGCTACTGGGGGCCGCTGTTGCCAATGCTGACGTGGGGTCGGTTGCACCCAACGCATTGACGCCGGCGACGAAGGACCACCACGGCGGCGGGTTGGTGAAACCACCACCCGTCGGCCCGGGGCCCAACGCCATCCACGTGGACCCAATGGGCGGCCGCTTCACCTGTAACAACAGCTGGGATCCGATCGCGTCGGGGCCGTCGATGTGGATCATCGGAGAGTGCCGGGGCGGCAGCACGTTCACTCGGTCGGGCCGCTCCAACCCGGACGCTCACGGCGTCCGGTGGGACGGCGGGTTCTTCTCAGATCCCGGTTTTGGTGGCTGTGGCTACATCTCGTGGACTCAGGACACCCTGCAGAACGCCGGCATCACCGACAGCTTGTGCGGCGTCGGCTTCAACATGGATCCGGCGACCTTCGCCTACGCCCTCAACTGCGCGCCGGGCACATGTGAAGACGGCACCCCGCTTGTCTCGATCGACTCTTGCCCAGAATTCGAGAACGTTCAGCCCTGGAACTCGACACTCGTCCCGACCGGCAGGATCGCGGATCGCCCCGCAGGCTGGTGGTTCGCGTGGCGGTACGTCGTGGGCGGCCCTGGTTATGCGAAGACGGACGCGGCCGGGAACGCGTTCGTCGCGGTGCGCGACATGGATGCGAGAGGGCATCCGAACGGCAACGGGACGTCACGACCGTTGCAGGCTGGAGAGGGCAACTGGGCGTTCGTTCCCTCCTGGTGTCTCCCGAGGCCACTGACGCCGAACAACGCGGGGACGTACTTCGTCCACAACCCACCGAACATGTGAGCGCGGCGCCGGTCTGAGCACGAGGACCGGGGAGTGGCGGCTAGTAGGCTCCGCGCGGTGTCCGAGCCGCCGCTCCGTATCGCCCTGCTCGGCGGGGTGCCACCGAGCCTCGGCGGGGGCGGCCTGGAGCTTCAGCTGCGTCACACGTGGGCGGCGCTCGAGCGTCGAGGACACGAGGTGTTCCACGTTGCGCGCGAGTCGGGGGCGCGACCCTTCGACGTGTTGCATGCGTTCTCGAGCGGGCCGGACGTGCACTTCTTCCTCGAGCACTGGCGGCGCAATCCGACGCCGTTCGTCGTGTCGCCGGTGATCGTCGTCGCGCCCGGGCGGGCGGAGCAGCGTCAGCGGGTCGGGTCGCGGTTGCCGATCCCGGCCTTCGGTCCGCGGATGCGCGTCGAGATCCTGCGGCGGGCCGCCGCGGCCGTCGCGCTGACGGCCCACGAGGCCGGACTCGTG
>DAITAN010000433.1:0-2167 GCA_036824235.1 Gaiellaceae bacterium
CTCTTCGTCGGAGACCTGATCGACCGGATCGGACGCCCTCCCGCCCTGATCGGCGGGCTCGCGATCATGGCGGTCTCGGTCGCAAGCCTCCTCTGGATCGAGAGCGTGCCCGCCACCGCAGTCGCGCTCTTTGGCATCGGGCTCGGGTGGAACCTCTCCTTCGTCGCCGCGACCGCTCAAATGGCCGATTGCACGTTTCCCTGGGAGCGTGGGAAGCTCCTCGGCTTCAACGACCTCCTCGCAGGCATGACCGGCGCGGGCCTCGCGCTGCTCGGCGGCTACGCCCTCACCGTGATCGGAGTCGGCGCCCTCGCCATCGGTGGGACGGTGCTCGTGGTCCTCCCGGCGCTCTGGATCGCGCGTCGCGGCTCCACCGGGAGAGCCGAAGCGAGCCCCTCCGTAGCCGATTAGGAGGGAGTTCGTCTCGGAATGAAGCCTTGTGCCGTCGGGCCGCGCTGCTCGCCCCGATGCCGCGTCCTCAGTCGCGCCCGTAGCCTCCGGCTACGAACACTCCCTGCGTCCTTGCCTCGGAACGACCATCGCGCCCCGACGACGAAGCGTCATTCCGAAACGAACTCTCGCTGCTAGAATCCGGCCTCGGCGGACGCCTTGTCCGCCGATTTTCTGTCTGATGAAGACCTATACCGCCAAGCCGAAAGAGATCGAGCAGCTCTGGTACGTCGTCGACGCCGAGGGTCAGACCCTGGGCCGACTCGCCACGCGCATCGCCGACACGCTGCGCGGGAAGCGGAAGCCGCAGTACACCCCGCACGTCGACACAGGCGACTTCGTCGTCGTCGTGAACGCGGAGAAGATCGCCGTGACGGGCAAGAAGCTCGAGCAGAAGCGCTACTACCGGCACTCCGGGTATCCCGGGGGCCTCCGGTCGCGCACGCTGGCCGAGCAACTCGAGCGGCGGCCGACCGAGGTGCTGCGCAAGGCGGTCAAGGGCATGCTGCCGCGCAACCGGCTCGCCCGCCGCCAGATCACCAAGCTCAAGGTCTATGCGGGGCCGGAGCACCCGCACGAGGCCCAGAATCCGCAACCGCTCCCGCTGGACGACTAGGGAGAGCTGAATGGCCGAGATCGCGCAATACCAGGGCACGGGCAAGCGGAAGACCTCCGTCGCGCGCGTCATCCTCCGCCCCGGCGACGGAGCGACGTGGATCAACGGGCGCTCGCTGGAGGAGTACTTCCCGCGCGACGCCCTGCGCACGACCGCCACCGCACCGCTTCGCGTGGCCGGTGTCGAGGGGCGCTTCGATCTCCGGGCGCGCCTGCACGGCGGCGGCCCGAGCGGCCAGGCCGGAGCCCTTCGCCACGGGATCGCGCGCGCCCTGGTCGAGGCCGACCCGGAGCTCCGCGGCGTGCTCAAGCGCGAAGGCTTCCTGACGCGCGACGCGCGAATCGTCGAGCGCAAGAAGGCCGGACTGCACAAGGCGCGCAAGGCGCCGCAGTTCTCGAAGCGCTGACCGGCGGCTCACGGGCGTGGCCCGGCAGTACTTCGGCACGGACGGTGTTCGGGGCGTCGTCGGCGAGGAGCTGACGGGGGATCTCGTCGAGCGCCTGGGCCGCGCGTTCGCGCGCTGGAGCTCGGGCGCCGACGTCCTCGTCGGCCGCGACACGCGCGGCTCGGGCCCCGAGCTCGAGGGCGCGCTGGCGTCGGGGCTCGCCGGCGCCGGGTCGAGCGTCACCCTGGGCGGGGTGCTGCCCACGCCGGCGATCGCGCTCCTCGCCGACGCGGCCGGTGCGGTCGTCTCCGCCTCCCACAACCCCGCCGAGTACAACGGCGTCAAGCTGTTCTGCGACGGCCTCAAGCTCGAGGACGCCGAGGAGGAGGCGATCGAGGCGCTTCTCGACACCTCCGGCCAGGATGGCCCCGCCGGCTCGATCACCGAGGCGCCCGGGCTCGGAGAGCGCTATGTCGAGCTCGTGGCAGAGCGGTTCGGGGGTCCGCTGGACAGTCTCCGGGTCGTCGTGGACTGCGCCAACGGGGCGATGTTCGACGTCGGCCCTGCGGTCTTCGACCGGCTCGGGGCGACCGTCACGGTTATCGGCGACGCTCCCGACGGGACGAACATAAACGCCGGCTGCGGCGCCACCGACCTCGGCCTGCTCTCCCGCACGGTCGCCGACGGAGACTTCGACCTCGGGGTGGCCTTCGACG
>DAITAN010000001.1:0-28280 GCA_036824235.1 Gaiellaceae bacterium
CCGGAAGGCCGGCAGGAGCGCGTCCTTCCCGGAGTACGGCGCGCCCTAGCGCTTCGCGCGCTTGAACAGGCGTCCGATGAACGTCCGCACGATCGCGAAGGGTGGGGTGATCGCCGCCATGACCTTGCCGGTCGTCGTGCGGGGATCCTGGAAGATCCCGAGCTGCTCGAGGATCTTGGCCTTGTCGTAGTACGTGCGCTCGAGGGCGAGCATGCCCTTCTCGTCGAACCCGTAGAGCGCGCAGACGCGCGACTCCATGCGCTTCCCCATCGCCGGAAGGTCGCGCCAGTCGCCGAGGTGCGTCCCGGTCACGGTTACCTCGAGGATCACGAGGCGGTCCGTGACGTGCCGGTCGTGGACGATGATGTCGAGGTCGGGGAAGGCCGTGAGCAGCTCGTCGTAGTGGTGGCGGATCCCCTCGCGGCCCTTGAACTTCTCGTCCCAGGGGACGTCGTCGAAGTCGGGGTTCTCGCCCCAGGTGCGCATGATCGCCTCGAGGTCCCGGTCGACCTCGGCCTGGACGTGCTCGTCGACGAGCTTGTTGCGCGCTTCGATGGATTTGGGGTCGACGCTCATGACTGGTCTGCGGCGCGGCGATCTTATCGCCTCAGGCGTGGTAAGACTCGTAGGGGATGCCGTCCGTCACGGATCCGCCGCCGGTCCCGCTCGACGCAAAGCTGCTCGAGCTCCGCACGGCGCTGGACGCGGCGATCCCCGCGAAGCAGCTCGACCGCAACCTGCTCGTCGCCACCTGGAACCTGCGCGCGTTCGGCGGCCTGACCGACAAGTGGCGGGCGGAGGCGGGCGACGAGCCGCGGCGCGATCTCTTCGACGTCTTCTGCATCGCCGAGATCGTCTCCCGCTTCGACGTGGTCGGGATCCAGGAGATCCGCGGGAACCTGACCGGGTTGCAGACGCTTCTGGCCGCGCTCGGGCCGAACTGGGCGTCGATCATGACCGACGTCACCCGCGGGAAGGCCGGCAACAACGAGCGCATGGCGTTCGTCTTCGACGTGCGGCGCGTGAAGCCGTCCGGGCTCGCCGGCGAGCTCGTCGTCGCCATCGAGACCGAGACGACCGTCGCGCCGAAGACCCTCGACCGCCAGTTCGCCCGCACGCCCTATGCGGTCAGCTTCGCGGCCGAGGGGACGCAGCTGACCCTCGTGACCCTGCACGTCCTCTACGGCAAGGAGGCGGCCCGGGCGGAGGAGCTCGTCGAGATCGCGCGCTGGCTCTCGGGGTGGGCGAAGCACGAGGCCTCCTGGAATCAGAATCTGATCGCGCTCGGCGACTTCAACATCGACAGGCGAGGCGACCCGCTCTTCGACGCGTTCACGTCGACCGGGATCCACCCGGCGCCCGAGCTCAACGAGGTGCCGCGCACGATCTTCGGTGACCCCGGGGCCGCGAAGTTCTACGACCAGATCGCGTGGTTCGTGGAGAAGGGGAGAGGGCCGGTGCTGACGCTGACCTCGACGGCCGCGGGTCATTTCGACTTCGTCCCGATCCTGATCGGCGAGCTGGAGAAGACCGCGCTCTCGTGGAAGATCAGCGACCACTACCCGCTCTGGACGGAGTTCTCGGTGCGATGACCGCCCACGCCGAGGTCTCGCTCAACCGCCTCGCCGCGAGCGCGACGACGCACTGCCTCACCGGCTGCGCCATCGGTGAGGTGCTCGGGTTCATCATCGGCACCGCGCTCGGGTGGGGCGACTTCGCGACGATCGCGCTGGCGATCGTGCTGGCGTTCTTCTTCGGCTACCTGCTGACCAGCCTGCCGCTCCTCCGCTCGGGGATGACGCTGCGCGAAATCGTCCCCATCGCCCTGGCGGCGGACACCGTCTCGATCACGATCATGGAGATCGTCGACAACGGCGTCCTGCTCGTCATCCCGGGCGCGATGGAGGCCGGCCTCGCGGACGGGCTCTTCTGGTGGAGCCTCGCGCTCGCGCTCGCCGTCGCCTGGGTGATCACGTTCCCCGTGAACCGCTGGATGATCGGGCGTGGCCGCGGCCACGCGGTCGTGCACGGGCACCATCACTAGCCCTGGTGTGAGGAGGCACCGTCGAGGCGGCGCCACTTCGCCGCCATCTCCGGCGCCGGCCCGAACGTCGGCCCGGTCCTCGCCGCCCAGATGGGCTACTTGCCGGGGACGATCTGGTGGCCGAAGAGGACGCGCCGGTCGGTGACGTTGTAGTCGATCCCGTTCTCGAGGCGCTCGGCCGGGGTGGCGCGGGAGTCGTCTACCTGGAGGACACGTCGCGCGACGAACCGCGCGTAGAAGCAGTACGCGATCGCGTAGGAGCAGAGCGCGACGAACCCCCAGGAAACGGCTCCGAAGACGGCCACTGCGCTCCAGATCAGGACGCTGCGGACGTTCAGCCTTCTCATGCCTTTCCCCCTTGTGAGAGGTGCTGGGCACCGTTGTGACTGCGGCACGGGCGTCCTACCCGGCCGGCGGAATCTCCAACAGCGCCCGTTCCGGCCGCCTGACGGCGCCCTTACGAAACGCTCATACGGCGGGCCTACCGTGTCGGCGTTCACAACCGAGAGGAGCCGCCCGGATCATGTCGCTTCGCCGACTTCTGCCAGCCCTGATTCTCGTCCTGCTCGCCGTTCCCGCCGCTGCAAGCGCGGGGATCACGGAGACCACAATGGCCCAGGAGAACGCCGCCGCCGCACGATCGGCCGCCGAAACCGCGCGGATCGCGCCGGGCCGGATCATCCGGACGACGCGAAGCTGGGAGTGCCGTGGCTCGCTGCGCCGGTATGGACGGCTGCCCATCAAGGTGATCTCGAACATCAGGAACCCGGGCAGCGGCGACGCGATCCGGCTGATCGGGTGCGTCGGAGACGGCAACCCGCGCACTGTCGACCTGATCCTCGACGTGAACGGAAACCGCCGAGGTCTCGGCACTGCCTACGACGCCGTGCGGATCGGCCAGAACGCCCGTGGCCTCGTCGTCACAGGCGACGTCGAATGCGGGCGGAGGCACACGAACCCCGGCATCCACCAGGACATCGTGCAGGCCCTCTCCGGCCGCAACATCATCTTCCGGAACTTCACCTCCGGCCGGCCCGGCTACGGCGTCTGGACGTGCTGGGGTGCGGGTGGCGGCTGGTACATCACGTGGGCGAACGGCGGCATCCCGACGAACCTGATCTGCGACCGGTGCCGGCTGGCGACCTACAACCAGAACCTGCGCATCGGCCGGTCGCTCCGCTCCGGCGCGCGGAACTCCGTCTTCGGCTACCACCGCTCGTACGGCATCTTCATCGAGGGCGGAGCCAGGCAGCCGGTGAACCGCAACAACCGCGTCCTCCACTACTAGCGCCTGATCCTCGACCCGGCCGGGCTTGACCCCGGCCGGGTCGAGGTGAGACCGTCGGGGCCCCCGTGAAGGAGGCTCCAATGCGTCGGTCGTTCACCCTTCGGAAGCTGCTAGTCGTCGGCGGTGTCGTCGTGCTGCTGGCCGCCACTCCCGTCGCCGTTCTCGCCGCTCGAGGCGTCTTCGGTGGCGAGCTCGAGCGCCAGTCGGCGGTCTGGACGACCACCGCGGCGACCGCGTCCGGCACCGCCTGGCGGAACGTCCCCGGTCTCGCGCTCACCCGCTGCTCGGACAATCAGGTGACCGCCATGGTCAGCGTGACCGTCAGCGGCGCCCCTGTGCTCTTCCGCGTCGTCATCGACGGCGTCCCGGAAGCGCCCATGCAGCCGGGTTCGGCCCGCTTCGTGCCCAGCGCGAACGAGTCGTTCACGTTCACGTTCGTCGGCCGCGTCGCGCCGTTCGAGGCCGACGACACCCACAAGTTCAACGTCCAGTGGCGGTCGGGGAGCGGCGCGCCGGTGACGTTGCACCGTGGCGTGCTCAACCTGCTCTACGAGCGGGGGACGCAGGGCTGCTGAAACCTCGGTTTACGACTCAGGCGGGAGGGGCATCCAAACGCCCAAAGCGGGCCTGTGGCGGTTCGCCCGCTTTGGGCTGAGGACCCGGGGTTGACACCCTCTTCTGTCCCCCAGGACACGAAGCCATCGGGATCGGGGCCGGAGCTGTGGGGCGACCGGCCCTGATTCCCTTGACGAGAAAACCCCGCCGTGGCGGGGCTTCTCTCCGACAGGGCCGGCAGGACTCGAACCTGCAACCCCCGGTTTTGGAGACCGGTGCTCTGCCAGTTGAGCTACGGCCCTTCGGCTGGCGAAAAGGCATTGTACCGGGGTGCGCCGGAGGCCCCTGGGAGCCCTTTTCGCCGTCCTTGCGACTGGTTTCGCCGTCATCGGTTTCTTCGCAGCCGATGCCGGCGGCGCGGCCTGGGTGATCGCCTTCGCAGCGGTCCTCCTGGCGGTCTGGATGGGTGAGCTCGCCTTCAAGATGTTGCGCTAGGGAAGGTGCCGAAAGCTCCCGAGGGCCGGTCTTCCTTTTATCCTCTGCTGGATGGTCGAGAGTTCGATGGACACCCAAGCCCTCTGGCGCGAGTTCAAGCGCACCGGAGACAAGGGTCTGCGGGACCGACTGATCCTCACGTATGCGCCGCTCGTGAAGTACGTCGCCGGCCGTCTGGGGAGCGGACTGCCGGCGCACGTTGAGGAGGGCGACCTCGTCTCGTACGGGCTGCTCGGGCTGATAGGCGCCATCGAGCGCTTCGACATCAACCGGGACATCAAGTTCGAGACCTACGCCATCGCGCGCATCAAGGGCTCCATCATCGACGAGCTCCGCTCGATGGACTGGGTGCCGCGTTCGGTGCGCGCCCGGGCGCGCGACATCGAGCGCACGATCGCCTCGCTCGAGGCGAAGCTGACCCGTGCGCCCACGGACGAGGAGATCGCCGGCGCGCTCGGGATCACCGAGGAGGAGTTCCAGGACTCCCTGCTGGAGATCTCGCGGACGTCGATCGCTGCGCTCGACGAGCTGTGGACGAGCTCGTCGACAGGGGGCGATCCGGTGGCGATGATCGACACGATCGAGGATCCCCAGGCCGCCGAGCCGCAGGCGGCGATGGCCCACACGGAGCTGCGCGAGGCTCTCGGCGATGCGATCTCCCGCCTCCCCGAGCGGGAGAAGCTCGTTGTGACGCTCTACTACTACGAGGAGCTGACGCTCCGCGAGATCGGCGAAGTGCTCAGCGTGACCGAGTCGCGGGTGTCCCAGCTCCACACGAAGGCGATCCTCCGCCTGAAGGCCCGCCTCTCTGCCTCGCGCCAGCACGTGAGCAAGGATTAGAGCGGTCCCGGGCCCGCATCTTCCCTGCTCGGAGCGACCAAGCCGCTAAACTCGCCGTCCGTGCCGCCCTTCGAGCCGAGCAAGATCCGGAACGTCGCCGTGGTCGGACACCGGGGGACCGGGAAGACCTCGCTGGTCGAGGCAATGCTGTTCCAGGCGGGTGCTACCAACCGCCTCGGGTCCGTCGAAAGTTCCACCACGGTCTCCGACTGGGACGACGACGAGCATCGCCGCCAGATGTCGCTGGCCGCCTCGCTCTGCCACCTCGGATGGCACGAGCGCAAGATCAACCTCGTCGACACTCCCGGCGACCCGGGCTTCCAGGCCGACACGCTCGCCTCGCTCCGCGTGGTCGAGGGTGCGCTGATGACCGTCAACGGCGTCAACGGGGTCGAGGTGCAGACGACCCGCCTCTGGGAGCGCGCGGAGGCCCTCGACCTCTGCCGCGTCATCTTCGTGACCATGCTCGACCGCGAGCGCGCGGACTTCTTCACCGCGCTCGAGCAGCTCCGCTCGCAGCTCTCCGAGCGCTGCGTCGCCGTGCAGATCCCGATTGGGCACGAGCACGAGCTCAAGGGCATCGTCGACCTCTTCCACATGAGCGCGTACATGGATCCGGGCGCCGACCGCGAGTCGAAGCCCGTCGACATCCCGGACGACATCGCCGCCCAGGCCCAGGAGTACCGCGTGAAGCTCGTCGAGGCCGTCGTCGAGACGGACGAGGCGATCATGGAGCGGTACCTCGCCGACGAGGAGATCTCCGGCGACGAGCTCGCCGGCGCGCTCAAAAACGCCGTCGTCGCGGGCGAGCTCTTCCCCGTCACCTGCGGTGTCCCGACGAAGAACCTCGGCACGACCGGGCTCCTCGACCTGCTCGTCGAGGGCATTCCGTCGCCGGCCAAGAAGCCGCTCGCCGTGGACGTCGACGGCGGCGGGCCGGCCGCGTTTGTCTTCAAGACGGTCGCCGATCCCTTCGCAGGCCGCATCAACCTGTTCCGCGTGCTCTCGGGCACGCTCTCGTCCGACTCGACGCTCGTCAACTCGCGCACCAAGAACAAGGAGCGCGTCGGCCAGCTGCTCATCCTCCAGGGGAAGGACCACGAGCAGGCGCATGAGTTCGGGGAGGGCGACATCGGCGCCGTGGCCAAGCTGAAGGAGACGTCTACCGGCGACGTGCTGCTCGGCGCCGACAAGCCGGTCGACATCGCGCCGCTGGTCTTCCCCAAGCCGGTGATGAGCTTCGCGATCGAGCCGAAGGCCAAGGGCGACGAGGAGAAGATGGGCACGGCGCTGAAGCGCCTGGCGGAGGAGGACCCCACGCTGACGCTGCACCGCGACGAGCAGACCGGCGAGCAGCTCCTCGGCGGCCTCTCGCAGATTCACGTCGAGGTGGCGGTCGACCGGCTCAAGCGCCGCTTCGGCGTCGAGGTCGAACTGCACCAGCCGCGCGTGCCGTACCTGGAGACGATCCGCAAGGAGTCGCGCGCGCAGGGGCGCTACAAGAAGCAGACCGGCGGTCGTGGCCAGTTCGGCGACTGCCAGATCGTGCTCGAGCCGCTGCCCGGCCACGAAGGCTACGAGTTCGTCGACAAGATCGTCGGGGGCGTCATCCCGCAGGGCTTCCGGCCCGCGGTGGACAAGGGGATCCAGGAGTCGATGGCCCGCGGCGAGCTCGCGGGCGCCCCGGTGACCGGAGTCCGCGTTCTCCTCGTGGACGGGTCGTACCACAACGTCGACTCGTCGGAGATGGCCTTCAAGATCGCCGGCTCGATGGCGTTCAAGAGCGCCTACGAGAAGGCCAACCCCGTTCTCCTCGAGCCGATCATGTCGCTCGAGGCCGTCGTCCCGGACGACAGCGTGGGTGCCATCAACGGCGACCTCAACTCGCGCCGCGGACGGCTGCTCGGGATGGAGCCCGCGGGTGCGGGCATGACGACGATCAAGGCCGAGGTCCCGATGGGCGAGATCCTCACCTACTCACAGTCCCTCACGTCGCTCACCGGCGGACGGGGCGACTACACGCTCGCCTTCCTCCGCTACGAAGAGGTCCCGTCCCACATCGCGCAGAAGCTCGTCGACGAGGCGAAACGCGAGCGCGAGGAGGCGAAGTCGTGAGCGTCGTGCGCCGCCAGGACGTCCAGCGCAGCTGCGCGATTTGCCATCGCACGCTGCTCCTGGGCGAGCGGGCGATGCGCTTCACGCCGGGCGGCGACAACTGGGTCGACGTCTGTGCGCTCTGCACGGCGACCGCCGACGAGCACGGCTGGATCAAGGAGGGGAGCCCGACCACCCCGATCGTGGCCGAGCGGGGCCGCCGTCGGAGGTTCGGCGGGCTCGCCGCGCTCCTCGAGCCGAAGAAGGTCGAGCCGGAGCAGAAGGTCAGCGAGCCGATGCTGCGCCGGCTGAACCCGGAGGAGCAGGCGGTCGTCGAGGCTGCCGAGCTCTTCAACGACAGCGCCTACCGCCGGACGATCGCCGGCATCGCCAAGAGCCTCGGCGACGCCCGCGTCAGCCTCCTGCCGCTCTCGGGAGTGAACCACGAGGTGGTCATCACGATCGCCTGGGACATCTCCTGGTACCAGTACCGCGTCCACTTCGAATCGGGCCAGCCGGTGCGACTCGCCGAGCGCGGCTACGAGCTGGACGACCTCAACCCCCGCTTCGCGCGCTGGAACGGGCACCTCGGCCCCGACGGCCGGGTGACCCCCGACATCCCGAAGCTCTAGTGAAAGCCGGCCGATGCCGATAGAGACCGGGACGATGATCTACTGCGTCATTCCAGAGGAGCTCGAGGCCGAGCTCTACGAGAAGCTCGTCGAGCACTACAAGGACAACCCGAACGTCGAGGTGATCATCGACCGGCGCTCGGGCCCCGACCGTCGCCGCAATGGCAGCGGGCCGCCGGAGGGCGAGATGCGCATCATCCGCGACCGGCGTCGCAAGCGGCCGTCGCTCGGCTCGACGGACGTTCCCGAGTCGGCCTTCGAGTAGTCGTCGGCGCGCTCAGGCCGAGCGCAGCCGGAGCATCGCGAGCACCCCGAGCGCAGGCCCCGGCGCCAGGAAGGCGAACGCCCAGCGCCATCCGAACTCGTCCGCGAACAGCGGGACGAGCCAGATCGTCGCGACGGTGAGCGTGAAGCCGAGGGCCAGCTGCATCGTCAGCGCCGTGCCCACGTAGGCCTGGTCGGCGTGCTCGGTGACGAGCGTCGAGAACTGCGCCGAGTCGCCGACGACGGTGAAGCCCCAGACGAGCCCGACGAGAAGGACGACCCACCCGGGCGCGTCGATCAGCAGGCCGATGAGGAGCGCGCACGTGCCCGACACGGCCATCATCCCGGCCGTCGTCTCCGGCCGCCCGATCCGGTCGCCGAGCACGCCTCCGATCCAGCAGCCGATGGCTCCGGCTCCGATGACGGCGAACGCGGCGTAGGCCGCCTCCGTCCCGGCCTCCACCGTGGTCGCGTAGAAGACGACGAACCACGCCCACATCGCGTAGAGCTCCCACATGTGTCCGAAGTAGCCGAGGCTGGCAAGCCGGACGCCGCGGTTGGCGAACACGCGGCCGGCCTGGCGCGGGTCGAAGGTCGCCTGCGGGAACGGATAGGGCCCGTCGCGAACGGCGAGCGCGAGCAGCCCGCCCGCGAGCGTGAGGGCCGAGGTCGCGTAGACGACCGTCTCCCACTCGAGCCCGCCGAGGCCGTTGACGAGATGGGGGACGGCGGATCCGAGCGTCAGCGCCCCGACGAGCACGCCGAGCGCCGTCCCGCGACCCCGCCGGAACCACGTGGCCATGAGCTTGAGCGCGGGCGGATAGACGCCGGCGAGGAAGAACCCTGTGGCGAAGCGGAGCGGAATGGCGCCGCCGGGGCCGGAGACAACTCCGAGGAGTGCGTTCGCCCCCGCGGCGCCCAGGGCGCCCGCCAGAACGACGATGCGGGGCGAGACGACGTCGGCGACGTTGAAGATGCTCGAGACGAGCGCGCCCGCGACGAAGCCGAGCTGCACTGCGATCGTCAGCCACGCGGCCGAAGTGTCGGAAAGGCCCCAGTCCTCGCGGAGCTGCGGCACGACGGCAGAGGCCGAGAACCACGTCGTCATCGCCAGGACGAGCGCCGCGGCCAGGATCCCCAGCGCGCGGCCGCGGCCGGGCGCTAGATCGGCTCTGTCCATACGAGCGCCGTGCCGTCCAGGACGACGGTTCCCTCCTGATTCGAGATCGTCGTGCGGAGCCTCGTGATCGGCTTGTCCTCTCGGGCCTCGAGCACTTCGACCTCGGCGGTGATCTCATCCCCGGGCGCAACGGGCGCCTTGAAGCTCCAGTCCACGTGCAGGAAGACGCTGCCGGGGCCGGGGAGGTCCTCGGCCACGACGGCGTTCAGCAAGCCGGTGGTGACGCCGCCCTGGACGATGATCCGGCCGAAGCGGGAGCGCGCCGCTGCCTCCTCGTCGTAGTGGAGAGGGTTGCGGTCGCCGGTGAGCTCGGTGAAGAGCTCGATGTCCTCGGAACGCACGCGGCGGGTGCGGCTGGCCTTGTCGCCGACGGTGGGCACGGACGCAAGCCTAGAATCGACTGGAGGAAATCGACAAGGAGCGAGATGGCGACCGCAGCGACAGAGACTTCGAAGAACTACATCGGCGGCGAGTGGGTCGAGGCCACCGGAGACGACACGTTCGACACCTCCAACCCCGCAACGGGCGAGACGCTGGGGACCTTCCCGCGCTCGTCGGTCGACGACGTCGACCGCGCCGTCGAGGCTGCGAAGGAGGCCTACGAGAGCTGGAGGCTGACGCCGGCGCCGCGCCGCGGGGAGGCTCTCTTCCGGGTCGCGCAGCGGTTCGCGGAGCGCAAGGACGAGCTGACCGAGCTGATGGTGCGCGAGATGGGCAAGGTGCGCGCCGAGGCCGGTGGCGATGTCCAGGAAGCCATCGACATGACCTTCTACATGGCCGGCGAGGGCCGCCGCCTCTTCGGCCAGACGACGCCCTCGGAGATGCCCGACAAGTTCCAGATGAGCGTCCGCATGCCGGTCGGCGTCGTCGGCGCGATCACCCCGTGGAACTTCCCCATCGCCATCCCGAGCTGGAAGATCGCGCCCGCTCTCGTCGCCGGGAACACGGTCGTCTTCAAGCCCGCCCGTGACACGCCCATGCTCGGCCAGCGCTTCGTGGAGATCTTCGAGGAGGCCGGGCTGCCTGGCGGCGTGCTCAACATCGTGCACGGCGGCGGCGAGTCGGTCGGCGAGCGCCTGGTCAAGCATCCCGACGTGCCGCTCATCTCTCTCACCGGCTCGCGCGAGGTGGGCATCAAGACCGCCGAGAACGGCGCCGCCTACCTCAAGCACATCCATCTCGAGCTCGGCGGCAAGAACGCGATCATCGTCATGGACGACGCCGACCTCGACCTGGCGGTCGAGGGCATCCTCTGGTCGGCCTTCGGCACGTCCGGCCAGCGTTGCACGGCGGCGAGCCGCGTCATCGCGGGGAAGAGCGTCTACGACGCGCTGACGTCGAAGCTCGTCGAGCAGACGGAGAAGCTCCGCCTCGGTGACGGGCTCGAGGACTCGACGGACGTCGGCCCCGTCGTCAACCGCGCCGCCCTGGAGAAGATCCACTCGTACACGGAGATCGGCAAGGGCGAGGGCGCGACGCTTCTCACCGGCGGCGAGGTCGCCACCGAGAACGGGCTCGACCGAGGCTCCTTCTATCGTCCGACGATCTTCGGCGACGTGGAGCCGGGTATGCGGATCGCGCAGGAGGAGATCTTCGGCCCGACCACGGCGCTGATCCGCGCCACGGACGTCGACGAGGCGATCAAGATCGCCAACGGGATCGAGTTCGGCCTCTCGTCCTCGATCTTCACGAGCGACGTGAACAAGGCCTTCCGCGCCATGCGCGACCTCAACGCCGGCATCACGTACATCAACGCGGGCACGACCGGGGCCGAGGTGCACCTGCCGTTCGGCGGCACGAAGGGCACCGGCAACGGCCACCGCGAGGCGGGCACGGCGGCGCTCGACTTCTACACCGAGTGGAAGTCGATCTACGTCGACTACTCCGGCAAGCTCCAGCGCGCCCAGATCGACTAAGTGGCTCACATGCTGGAGAAGGTCAACCTGGCCGAGAAGCTTGCGAGCTTCGACGAGATCTTCAGCCCGCGGATCGTGGGCCGCTACAACGACACCAAGATCCAGGTGGCGAAGTCCAAGGGCGAGTTCGTCTGGCACTCCCACCCGGAGACGGACGACCTGTTCCTCGTGCTGAAGGGCAGTCTGCGGGTCGAGCTTCGCGACGGCGCGGTCGACCTGGGGGAGGGGGAGCTACTGGTCGTCCCGCGGGGCGTCGAGCACCGGCCGGTCGCCGACGAGGAGGCGCACGTGCTGCTCCTCGAGCTCGAAGGCACGCCGAACACGGGCGACTCAGACGCGGACGCCGCGCCCGAGGTCGAGATCTGAACCGCAAGCTCGTCGTCTTCGTGCCTCGCGAGGCGCTCGACACCGTGCGCGCCGCGCTCTTCACCGCCGGCGCGGGCCGGATCGGCGACTACGAGCGCTGCTCCTGGTACACGGCCGGGACCGGCACGTACTTCGGCGGCGAGGGCACGTCCCCGAAGTACGGCGAGGCCGGCCGCGAGGAGCGGGTCTCCGAGCTCCGCCTCGAGACCGTCTACCCGGTCGAGCGGGAGGCGGACATCGTGCGCGCGCTCCGGGAGGCCCATCCCTACGAGGAGCCCGCCTTCGACCTGTACGAGCTCGTCGACCCGCCGGCGTGAGGGCGCGCCTCTTCACCGACGGCGGCGCGCGCGGCAACCCCGGGCCCGCTGCCTCCGCCTACGTGATCGAGGCCGACGATGGCACCGTGCTCGCGGCGCATGGGGAGGCGATCGGTGTGGCCACGAACAACGTGGCCGAGTACCGCGCGCTCCTCGCCGGGCTGGAGCGAGCGCGTGACCTCGGGCTCGACAGCGTCGAGGTCGTGTCCGACTCCGAGCTCCTCGTCAAGCAGATGCGCGGCGAGTACAAGGTCAAGAACGAGGCGCTGCGGGATCTATCGCTTCGCGCCGCCCATCTCGCCCGCGAGATCGGCGACGTGCGCTACACCGCCGTCCGTCGCGAGCATAACGAGCTGGCCGACCGCCTCGTCAACGAGGCACTCGACGCCGACGGCTAGGCCGAGCGTCGACGACGCCCTGCTTGGGGGTGCATGGCTGCTCCCCGTGCCTCATGCTTCCCGCTGCAGGAAGGGAGTGGAGAGATGAACGCGTTTCTGAGGACGGCGGCATGACCGTCGCTGTACCTGTTGGCAGTCGCCTGCGCGCTCTGCGCAAGGAGCGGGGGATGACGATCCCTCAACTCGCGGCTGCGACCGGGCTGACGAACGGCTTCATCAGCCAGCTCGAGCGCGACCTGACCTCGGCGTCGCTCTCGTCGCTGGCGCGAATCGCGGCGGCTCTCGACGTCCGGCTCGGCCACCTCGTCGACGGCACGCCGGAGGGCGAGGCACAGAAAGTCCTCACGCTCAGGGGCCAGGAGCACCTTCTGCTCACGCCGGCGGACGAGATGCGCTTCCACGTCACCGAGTCGCGGGTTGCCCCGGGCGGAAGCGCCGGCGACCAGCTCTACTCGCTGCCTGCCGACGTCGAGATCGTGTACGTCGCCGAGGGGGCGCTCGAGCTCCAGGTGCGCGACACCGTGCATCGCCTCGAGACCGGCGAGTCGCTCACGTACTCACCCCGGGATCCGCACACGTGGCGCAACCCGTCGGCGACCGAGCCGGCGGTCGTTCTGTGGCTGGCCGTCCCGAATCCCTATGCGCGGCTATAATCCGGCGCACGCGGATGTAGCTCAGTTGGCTAGAGCGTCTGCTTGCCATGCAGAAGGTCGAGGGTTCGAGTCCCTTCATCCGCTCCTCACAAAGCCCCCGGTAAACGGGGGTTTTTCGTTGGACGGCGGGGATACAGCTGTATCCCGTTCGGGCCCTTAGGCAGGTTCTAGGCAGGTTTCCGGGCGCTGGTCGTAGGGCGAGCGATAGCCATGCCCGAGCATTACGACTCCGCGATCGCAGAGATGACTCGGGGCCGGTGACCCCAGTTGCCGCCCGGCCCCAAGTCGGCGGCTTGCTTCCTTGGGGGACAGAAGAGGGTGTCGACCCCGGATCTCAGCCGCGTCGCGAGCGCCGGTGAAGGCGCTTGCTGTGTTCGCCAGCGTCTGGATTCCCGCTGCGGTCGGGACGCGAAACCTGCCGGCCTGGGCCTTGCTGATGACCTCGAAGCTGGCGTAGGACCGAAAGGCCCGGGTCATGACGTGCGCCGGCAACGTCAGCTACGGACTCCGCGGACCATCGGCGGGCTAGATGGCGATTCGAGGCACGGTGTGGCGCAAGGACTTCATCTGCTAGATCCAGTCGCGCAGTTTCGCGACGGTGAGCGTGACGACGGCGATTACGAGGACGAAGGCGATGACCAGGTAGAAGGGCCATGTCGCTTCGAAGAGCCCGATTTTGAAGTTCATGCCCATGAGGCCTGCGATCAGCGCGCCGGGCAGCAGGATGACGGAGGTCAGCGTCAGCACTTTCATGATGTCGTTCGTGCGGTGGCCCGTCCTTGCGATCAGCACGTCGAACGAGCCGACTGTGCTTTCGCGGGCGTCTCGTGCTTCCTGCACGGTGGCTTCGAAGCGTCGTAGAAGCGACTCGAAGCGTTCTCCGGAGGCATCGTTGCCTAGCGCCTCGAGTTCGGGATGGGTGAGCGCCGTCAGCGCAGAGCGGTGCGCGGCGAGTGCGCGTCTCAGAATGCCGACTTCGCGCCGTGCCTCGACCAGCCGCTCAACATCGTTTTCGGGCTTGCCTTCGCCACGCATTGCTTGCACGTCGAACTCTTCAAGGCGCTCCTCCACCCGCTCGAACGCCTGCGAGTAAGCGCCGAGTACCCATTCCAGCAGCGTGGCAAGGAATGCGGGGCCGTCGAGCCCTCCGGTGTCGCCCGAACCCGACACGCGATCCGAGAAGTCCTGCAGGACTGGAATGGGACGATCGTGCGCTGTGATCACCCAGTTTTTGCCAACGACACACTCGAGCGCGATCAGGTCTTCGCCTTCCTCCTCGCTGGGCGAGTAGGTGGTCATGTGCATGTAGCGGCCATAGTCGTGAAAGTGAGCCCGTCCCGACGAGGACGCCAACCGTTCGCACGTCCCGTCGTCGAGCTCGAACACACTCGTAATCTTCGCGGCGCTCTCGCCGCTGCCCCGGTCGACGTCGACCCACAGCAGCTTTGAACCGTTCAACTGGTCAGGCCGCTTGGGCAGATCATCAAGATGATCAACCTGCTCACGGTCGAACAGGATCGCTTTCACTACCCGAACTCCCTTCGTGCAGCCGCAGTCGAGAGGGGCATTCCCAATCCCCTCGTCTTCACAGACGCTCGGAGACGAGAAAGCATGTGATGAGCGGCTAAACCCGACTGTCTTGCAAGCGTTTCGCTAACGGCTTGCTGAGGTACCTCAAGGTCGAGGCATCCGAGGACGGGGGGTCATGATGTGGGGTGAAGGGGCAAGCGATCTTTGGGGGCATCTCGAGTGGGAGGAACATGACCGCGAGCTGGAAATCTTCGAGGGGAAGCGGGAACCTCTCGAAGGCGATGTGAAGCCGACGGACCGAGAGACGGATAAGTCAATCGGGGCGGCCGGTCTGGACCCAGGCTAAGCGGCGGCTTCCCGCTCGTAGTCGGCGACGACCCGGTCGATCCGGGCATAAGTGGGGGAGGACTGATCGCCCTCCCCCAAACTGGGCGCGCTAGCGCCGCCGGTCGACGGCGGCCTTGAGCTGACCCTTGTTCATCTTCGAGCGACCCTTGACTCCGAGACGCTTGGCCTCGCGGTAGAGCTGTTCCTTCGTACGCTCCCGTCCTTGCGCCATGAGTGACCCCCTTTCTCGAAGCTCGTTGTGCGTTTCCCTACCTGATCGGAGCATGCGCAAAACACCATCCCATGATCGTGGTTCGAGTCCCTTCACCCGCTCCTAAAAGCCCCGCTCAGGCGGGGTTTTTGTTTGCCGCTCGGATCGGCTCTCGCTTTCGCCGCCCCGCCCCGTTAGACTCCCGCATCGACCTGGGGAGAAACTAGTAGGGGCGCGCAGCGTGGTGGCTGACGCGGAATCTGCGTTCGATAGGCCCGGCACGCAACGGCGGCGCAGCCGCAGTCCTCCCGGCTGTCCTGACCACAGGACCTCAACCGTTTGTATGGGAGGTGCAAGGGCAGGATGAGACGACCATTTCGCTTGCTCATTTCGACCGTCGTCGCATTAGGGCTTCTCGCCGGGATCGCGGGCGCTCAGCCGGTCGCGGACCAGGCGTTCAAGATGAAGAGGCTCTTCACGTCGCCGAACCAGGCGACGAATTCGGATCTCGCCTTCTGGGGGAACCACGCCTTCGTCGGCTACTACACCGGCGGCGCCGGGTTCCCGCCCGGGACGCCCCCACGCGGCGGCGTCCGGATCTTCGACATCAAGAACCCTGCGGCTCCGCGCCTGGTGAGGGATTTTGCCTGTGACGGGGCCCAGAACGATCCGATCTTGTGGGACCGGAACGGCAACGGGGTCGCCGACCTGTTGCTCCTGGCCGTTGACACCACGATGGCTTCGCCGAACTGTGGAGCGGCGCGCGTGCCGGGAGGCACCCCGACCGGCTGGGAAGGCGTCCGGATCTTCACGATGAGTGACAACCCGGCGAGCCCGTTCACGACCATCACGCCGGTGGACATGCAGTACGCCGACTGCGGTGCCCACACGATCACAGCGTGGACCGGCTTTGCCGAGCATCCGACGAACCCGCGCCTGATCGTCTACGTGGCGTCGTACCCGCTGGGGGCGGGACCGACGTGCGGCGACACCGAGTTCGCGAACACGGCGAACCCGTACGACGAAGATCCCCCGACCGGTCCGCTGCACGGCGTGATCCAGGTCCTGTCGGTGCCGCTGAACAACCCGGCGGCCACGACCGAGATCGCAGCGCCGAGGATCAGCTATCCGGGCGACCCGGACGGACGGATGGAGTGGTGTGAGAAGGGGATCTGCGCCGGCGTCGAGCCCGCCGCGGTGGCCTGCCACGACATCGTCGTCCACATGGAGCACAACCTGGCCGGCGGCGCCTGCGCCGAGCAGGGTCAGGTGTGGGAGATCAATCCATCCACCGGGATTCCTGACACCCAGAACCCGATGCTCGTCGGTGACGACGAGGTGAGCTCGGGCGGCACCGGGAACATTCCGGGGGCGGTCGACTTCTTCCACTCCGTGATGTTCGACAACGACGGAGAAGTCGTGAACTGGGTGGACGAGTCGTTCGGAACCGGCTGCCCGACGATGACGAACTACAACCCGCGGCCGTGGAACCCGGCTGGGGGACGGCACAAGACGGGCCGCATGTTCTTCACCGACATGGAGGGCAACTTCCTGAGCGAGTTCCACGTGGGCGATCTGCGGCCCTCGTCCGCAGCGGGCGAGTACTGCTCCGCCCATATGGGCATGGCCGTGATGGGCATTGAGCGCGACCTGCTCGTCAATGCCTGGTACACGGGCGGAGCCAACGTGATCGACTTCAGCCAGCCAACGCGGCTGAAGGAGATCGCGTACTACGACCCGGTGGCGAACTCGGGCACGTGGTCCGCGTACCCCTATGTCGGCCCGATGTTCAGCAAGCACGGGATTCCCGTGTACGCGTCGGACGGCGTCACCAACAACGGACTCGCGCAGGGCATGGTCGTCTACCGGACGACCATCGAGAGGCCCGGAAGGCGCGGGACGGTGGATCACCTCAACCCACAGACGATGGACTAACGGCGTTCACGCCGTGCGAATCGTGGGGCCTCCTTCGGGAGGCCCCACGTGTCTAGATCGACTTCTCGTAGAAGACGCTGGTCTCGATGGCCTGCGGGGAGAGGCCGAGGTAGTCACCGAAGGCCTCAGAGCGCTCGAAGCCCGCCCGCTCGTAGAACCCGATCGCCTCGGCCTGGTACATGCCGGTCTCGAGCCGGAGAACCGCGTGTCCCGCCTCTCTCGCTTCGCCCTCCAGGCGTTGGAGGAGAGCCGCCGCCACACCCTTCCGCCTGGCTGTCGGCCGCGTGTACATCCGCTTCACCTCGGCGAAGCCGTCGTAGAAGGCAACGCCGCCGCAGCCCACGGCGACACCGTCGATTCGTACGGCGAAGAACCGCACGTTGTCGTCGAAGAGCTGATCGAGCGACAGCGCATGACGCTGCTCTGGCAGGTAGGGACCGCTCAGAGCCCGATCCAACTCGGCCACAAGTTGCCTGATCTCGTCGGTCGGGGCTGATACCCGCTCGATGGTCAGATCCACCAGTTGCTCCTCGCCAAATGACTGGCTAGGCCGGGACGACCACCAGCCGTTCGTCGAACGGCTGCTCGGCAGGTGTGCGGAGGACGACCTGGACCATGCGGCCCTCCAGCTCGAATTCGTGCCCCGAGAGGAACCATTCCTCGGAGATGTGCGTCCAGTACGTCGGGCCGGCGGGAGGGTCGCGGAGCTCGATCTCGTAGTGAGGCAACAGCGACGAAGTCTACGACGGGTCGACACGTCTAACCCTCTACGGGCGCCCGCTCGGGGTGAGTCGGCGCCCGTCCAACTTCGGCGCCAGCGGTCTGTCTCGTTTGTCCTCTGCCCGGTGTGGTGAGGATCTGAGCAGGTCTGGGCCACCGAGGAGGACACATGACCGCCCACGACGACACGAGCGCGCAAAACCTCTCGAAGATCGACCACGTGATCGTCCTCATGATGGAGAACCGCTCCTTCGACCACGTGCTCGGCTACCTGAAGCTCGACGGGGTTCGTCCGAATGTCGACGGGCTCGAGGCGGGCATGGGGAACGAGGACCCCTCAGGCAAATTCCACAAGGTGCGTCCGCTTGGGCGGCGGAAGATCAACCTGAAGGCGCTCGATCCTGGCCACGGCCCCGGTGACGTGCGGGAGCAGATCGCGGGTGGGATGACCGGTTTCGTGAAGAACTACGTCAAGGCGTTCGAGCGCAATTCCAAGGACAACCCGCCCCCGTCCGGCTTCAAGTTCGACCCGACGCTGGTCCTCGCGTATCTCCGCGCCGACGACGTCCCAGTCTACGACTACCTCGCGCGCTCGTTTCAGGTCTGCGACCGATGGTTCAGCTCCGTCCCGGGCCCCACGTGGCCGAACCGCCTCTACGCCGTCACGGGCGAATCCGACGGCACGACGGCCAACCGCAGGCCGCCGATCTACGACCTCAAGGCCTTCGTACGCAAGCTGGACGCCGAGGACATCTCCTGGCGCTGGTACTCGCACGACCCGGGCACGCTGCGGGGCATCGACGGTCGCTACCGGATCGAGCACGACGACGAGTTCGCGTACTTCGACCGCAAGACGCTGTTCGAGCGGCAGACGTTTCTCGACGACGCGCGGGAGGGCAAGCTGCCGGCCGTTTCGTGGATCGACCCGAACTTCGTGGATTTCCGTCTGTTCGGGCCGCCCGGGTCGAACGACGATCACCCGCCGTCACCGACGATGGCCGGGCAGGAGCTCGTGCTCAGCCTCCTGACGGCCGTCATGCGCTCCCCGGCCTGGAAGAAGTCGCTCCTCGTCATCACCTACGACGAGCACGGCGGCTTCTACGATCACGTCGACCCGCGACCGTTCAAGGCCGCGGACGACCGGCCCGCCATGCGGCGGTACGGCGTTCGCGTGCCGGCGCTCGTCGTCTCGCCGTACGTCGAGCGCGGCGTGAGCCACGTGGTCTACGACCACACCTCCATCATCAAGACGATCCTGCTGCGCTTCTGCTCGCGCCCCGACGCGGTGGCGCGATCGATGGGAGCCCGGGTCGCAGCAGCCAATCACCTGGGCTCGCTGCTCACCCGCGCCGCGAACCGTCCGCGCGGGCGGGCCTCCGATCAGCAGCTGTCGGCGCTCGTCGAAAAGGTCGCCGCCTGGAGGAGGGAGACGTACCGCGCCACCACGCTCGGAGAGACCGTGGCCGCGGCCGCGGAGGACTGTCCAGCAGCGTTGACGGATCTCCAGAAAGAGGTTCTCGCCGTCGCCAAGCGGCTGCGCGCTGCCGGTCTCCAGCCGGGCGAGCCCTAGAAAGACGCGGCGGAAGAACGCTGCGTGCCTGCCCGTCGTGGAGAGATGGAGAGAGGAATACCCACGACCGGCATCGCTCAGCGGCGATGCGCGGCCTGATGTTCAGCGAGCTGGAGCGCTGCGGGCGCTGCCATCAGCGGTACCCGGAGCCTCTGGGTCACCGGTGCCCGCAGGCGTCGTTCGCGGCGCAACGGGAAGAGGCGTTCGAGGACGCGTTCAGGTTGTGGCTGGACACCGCCGAGGGGCGCTTCGCGGACTTCCTGGCCCGGCGGCAGCGCGACGCGTAGGTCAGACGTCGCGCGCGAAGCTGCGCTCGAGATACGCCTCGAGATCCGGCCCGTCAGGATTGGACAGGACGTCCTCGAGCCATGCACGGCGCTCGAAGTCGACGACCTCGAGCTCCCACACGCAGCCTGCCGGCTGGTTCTCGACCGGGACGAACGCCGTGGGGTCGTCCTTCGGGCTCACGTAGATGCGCTGGTGGAGCTCGTTCTCGGACTTCCACCAGTAGACGAGGGCGATCCCGACGAACCTCGCGTCGTGCGCGATCGCGAAGCCGACGCCGTAGTGGTCATCGGTGACGGAAGGCTGGGGAAGGACGCGGGCCGCCAGATCGCGCGTAGCCTCGACGAACTCGGGGCGTGGTTCCTCGCCGTTGACCGCGATGCCGTAGAGCTTGAGCTGCCAGCCCCCGGCGTCCTCCCGGCGGATGAAGCGGACGTGGCGGGGCTGGTACGGGGCTTCGAGAGCTGATGCCAAAGTCGTCATGGGCGTTCCAACGCCCATCCGTGGCCGTTTCTTCCCCGCTCGAAATTCACACTAAAGTCCTACGACAAACCTGCCGAAAACAAACTTAGTTCCCGACGTGAGGCCGCAACACGCCGGGACCTCCCTGGAATGGGCCGCTCCGAAAGAGCGGCCCTTCTCTTTTCCTTGCTCCGGAGGGCTCGACGGAACGCAGCCTGTGCCTCCGGACCGCGCTGCTCGCCCCGATGCGGTGTCCTCAGTCGCGCCCGTAGCCTCCGGCTACGAACGCTCCCTGCGTCCGTGCCTCGGAACGACCATCACGGCCCGGAGGCGAGCGGCGTTCCGCCGATCCCTCCCCTGAGCTCGCTCTAGTGCTCGAGTCGGCGGCGGAGCTCGTCGAGCGGAATCGTGCCGGGCTCGTAGCCCTCGAGCCTGAGGGCGTCTTCGAGGTTCGCAATCAACGCGTCGCGAAACGCGAGGTCTGCTTCTGCCCGGGCAACGATGTCGTCGAGCTGGCCGCGTGCGAGCGGGAGCTCCTGGGCCGCCTCGACCCACGCGTGTGGCGCAGGCGGGAGGGCCTTGATGAGCTCGGCGAGGCGTTGTTCGTCGTATGCAGTCATCGGTTCTCCGTCAACTCGACGGGCGAGCCTCCGGGTTTCTTCCCTCGAAGATCTCGCGAAGTCTGGACAGGCAGCGGGAGATTCTGCTGGCGATCGTGCCCGACGGGATGTCGAGCGCGGAGCCGATCGTCTGGTAGCTCTCGTCGCGGGCGAAGAAGCGGTCGAGGATCTCGCGACAGTTCTCGGTGAGCTCGGCCATCGCCTCGTGGACGGCGAAGGCCTCATCGAGAGTGTCCATCTTGTCGTCGACGCCGCCGGGCATGTCCTCGGGGTCGACGATCTCCTCGCGGGAGCCGGCGCGGAGCCGGTCGATGCACAGGCGCCGGGTCAGCTGGCCGAGCCAGGGACGGATAGCCTCGTCGTCGCGAAGCTTGCCGAGATGCTGATACGCCCGGGAGAAGACCTC
Organism: Gaiellaceae bacterium; assembly: GCA_036824235.1. Classification (GTDB taxonomy): domain Bacteria; phylum Actinomycetota; class Thermoleophilia; order Gaiellales; family Gaiellaceae; genus JAIBJN01. The sequence continues at coordinate 21,109 of DAITAN010000001.1, forward strand.
CTGGAAGACCTCCTCGGCATCCTCCTGGCGCAGGCGGTACGCCTGGCAGCAGATGGCGTAGACGTAGCGCGAGAACCGCGAGACGAGCTCGCGCCAGGCGTCCTCGTCGCCGCTTCGGCAGCGCGCGACGATCTGGGCATCGGGGAGAGACGCAAGCTGCACAGCATGAGTATGAAACCGAAATCTGCGGCCGGAGGGAAGATCCCGGGTCGCTCGAGCGTCTTGTGGGAGCCGAGAGGAGGCCCACATGCAGCATCCCGACGTCCATCTCGACTACACGCGAACGCGTCACAGCGACCTGCTTCGGCGTGCGCGCGCGGGCGAGCTGGCGCAGCGACTGGCCGAGAGCCGCAGCGACGAGCGCCGTTTCTTCCTGGCCCGGCGCCGCAACGAGCGGGCTCCGTGCCACCCGTCAACGCCGACAGCCTCGGCGTAGACCTGCCCTGAACATGGTGGAGCCCCGGTAGGGGGCCGGGGCTCCTGCCCACCGACGCGGTATCAACCCCGGGACAAGGTTCGCGTCAGCAGGCGTGCATCGTATTCTGCGCAAATCTGCCGGATCCTCTCAACCCCGAGTGTGTGAAAAGTTCGCTCGGTACGATGTTTTCGTGTCGGCGCGGTGGCCGAGTGGTTAGGCAGAGGCCTGCAAAGCCTCGTACACCGGTTCGAATCCGGTCCGCGCCTTGAGCCCCTTGGCCGCGAACGGGGCCCCCTGTCAGAGACTCAGTTTCCGCCGCTTGGCCGGGGGGTACTGCCCGTAGCGCTACCAACAGCGACGGCCGCCGGCAGTCGTCGCCAGTGCCGGAGAGCGGATGCTTCGCGTGGAGGAGGCACACGAGTGCGCGCAACCTTGATGTACGGCGCGGGCGATGTCCGCGTCGAGAGCGTCCCAGACGCCCATTTGATCGAGCCGACGGACGCGCTCGTGCGAGTCACGCGCGCCGCCATCTGCGGCAGCGACCTGTGGCCCTACAAGTCGATGCCGCACGACGACTCCGGCCGCCGGATGGGACACGAGTTCATCGGCGTCGTCGACTCGGTCGGTGCCGAAGTGCGCAAAGTCAAGACGGGGGATCTAGTCCTGTCGCCGTTTCTCTGGTCGGATGGCAAGTGCGTGTTCTGCAGAGAGGGTCTGCCGAGCGAGTGCCTGCATGGAGGTCGCTACGGCTCTGACGACGTCGACGGCGGTCAGGGCGAAGCCGTGCGCGTGCCGCAGGCCGACGGCACGCTGTTCGCGCTGCCGGTTGGCGAGGACGACGCGCTGATGCCGTCGCTGCTGACCCTGACCGACGTGATGGGCACCGGCCACCATGCGGCGGTCGCAGCGAAGGTCGCGCCAGGCAAGACGGTCGCCGTCGTCGGTGACGGCGCCGTCGGGCTCTGCGGTGTGATCGCCGCAAAGCGCCTCGGGGCCGAGCAGATCATCCTGCTCGGCCACAACAGCGAGCGCATCGCTCTCGGGCAGGAGTTCGGCGCGACAGACATCGTCCGCGAGCGCGGCGACGAGGCTGTTGAGCGCGTCCGGGAGCTGACCGGCGGCTTCGCTGCGCACGCGGTGCTCGAATGCGTCGGGCTCGACCAGGCCGTCGTGACTGCGCTCGAGATCGCACGTCCTGGCGGTGCGATCGGGCGCGTCGGCGTCCCCGAGCAGGACACGACGCCGACGAACATCGCTTTCTGGAAGAACGCGAGCATGGCCGGCGGCCCAGCGCCCGTGCGGGCGTACATCGACGAACTGCTGCCGGACGTTCTTGAGGGCCGGATTCAGCCCGGCCGGGTCTTCGATCGGACGGGAACCCTCGACGACGTGCCGGACGGCTACCGCGCAATGAACGACCGCGATGTCCTCAAATTCCAGATCGCCTTTTAGGAGACCGGTTGACGCAGACCCACCACCCGGTCCGCATCGCGCTCGCGGCATGGAATGCGCGCTTCCCCGTTCCCCTCATGGGGTAGAGGGGACTCGGCAGGAGCTCCCGTGACCAAAGGAGAATCGAGATGGGAAAGCTGATCGCGACCACGCAGGCCACCATCGACGGCGTCATCGACCCGGTCGGCGAGTGGGTGGATCCGGACGGGGACCACGGCGAGTACTCGTTCGAGCGTCAGGCGAGATCCGGCGGGCTGGTGCTGGGCCGCAAGACCTACGAGGGGCTGGCGGGATACTGGCCGAGCCAGTCGGGCAAGTGGGCGGACATGGTCAACGCGTTGCCGAAGTACGTCGGGTCCGACAGCCTGTCCGGAGCTCTCGAGTGGAACGCGACGCTCCTCGAGGGGGACCTCGAGGACGCGATCCCGAAGCTGAAGGACGATGTCGACGGCGACCTGTTCATGCACGGAAGCGGCGAGTTCGCGTACTCCCTCGCCGAGAAGGGCCTGATCGACGAGTACGAGGTCTACCTGAACCCGCTCGTCTGGGGCGAGGGAAACGTCCACGTGCTCGGCGACAGGGGAACCGTCCGGATGGAGCTCGACGACGTGAAGCGGTTCGATTCCGGAGTGGTCCTCCTCACATACCTCCCGGCGTCCTGACCGCGGCTGGGACCGTTAGGCGCCGGTTGTAGGCGTCGGCCGCCTCGTGGATCGGAGAACTCCCAGCCCAATAACTCAGCCTTGGCGAAGTCGGGTCCGCTCTAGGGATCCAGGATTTCTGGATGCGGCCTCTTGCGCAAGCCGAAAAGCCAGGCAGAGCGGGCGAACTCGTCGTTTCGGGACGTTGTGCCTTCAGACCTTCGAGTCGCTGCAGCGCTTCGACCGCTCCGGGATGGCTCTCTAGGCTAGCGTCGGGGTCTACGCTGCAGCACGTCCAGCTAGCCTCTGCTCCGTGCAGGCGCTTCCCGTATCGACGTTCGCCCTACTTGGCGCCCAGGTGTGGCACCTCCGGCATGTAAAAAAGGGCCTCCGCATCAAGGGTAAGGAGCACGAGGCCGGGATTCTTGACGTGCTCAACGAAGCTCGTAAGAACCTAGAGGAACTGGGTCTCCCGGTGACCCTCCGTGCCGGGGCCGACTTGTGGCAGATCAAAGACGAGCTCGCGGAGGCTGACGACGATGCTGCGCTGTCGGCGGAACAGGCGAATCGAATGAGCACCGCCGGTACAAGGCTGTGGGACACGTTGAAGGCCGAGATGGGCGGCAAGATGGCCTACGTGACCTCCGACAAGCGCTATGACGTCACGAGGCTACTCGGTGACGTTGCGAGCCTAATGGGTGAGGGCGCCTTCGACCGGCTTCCGCCGATCGCTCGCGTTGATATGAACGAGGCGGGCATCTGCATCGCTTTCGAGCGTCCGACGGCAGCGGCCTTCCACCTAATGCGCGCCGTGGAAGCCACACTTCGCCACTTCTACGCCTGTTGGGTTCGGCGAGGACGAATCGGAGAACCATGGAACTGGGGCAACGTCGTCGCAGACATGCGCAAGAAGACGAAGCCGCCCCCGCCTGAGCTCTTGGATCAGCTCGACAACATGAGACGAAATTTCAGGAACCCGACTCAGCATCCGGAGAAGATCTACACCGTTGACGAGGCACAGGACCTCTTCGCAGCGGCTGTCGATGTCATGAATCGGATGACGGGATCGCCTCGGTGGGTCGTAGTCAAGGCGTAGGGAGACCCCCCACTTGGGTGTGTGTGGACGATGTGCCCAGCACCTTCGATTCGATTGGGGTAGCAGGTTCTCTACTACCTGGGTCTTGGACCCTGTTGCTGGCAAAAATAAGATCAAGTCTTCTTGCGCTTCGGGTCCGGACCCCGAAAGATGACAGCACCGCCTCCAGCACCGGAGACGCGCGCCGTCCTACGCGCCTCCTCGACTCGGAGCCGGAGTTCCTCCTCCTCCTGACCTCTCGCCCTGGCCAGATGGATGCGGAGGCGATACGGGCCTGAGGCTTCTATCTCATCGGCGTGTTCGAGAACAAGCTCCTTGAGTTCGCTCTTCCATCCGAGTTCTTCCAATGCCCGAACCTGCCACCACAGGTCGTCTTTCTCGGCCGCCTGCCTCAGGGCAAGAATGAACAGTTCCTTGGCGATGTCCGACTTCGCTAGCTCCTTGAGGTAGTAGGCAGCGGAGAACACACGCTCTTCAGTCAGGGCTAGTTCGATCCCGCGGACATAGTCAACGGCGGCGTCCTGGTGCCGTCCGAGGCGCTTGTAAAAGCGCGCGCGCTGAAGAGGGCTTCGTTGCTTGGCGTACCTGGCCTCTTCACGCTCTAGAACATCCGCAGGAATTAGCTCCGTCCTTCCTTGGATTCCTCGAAGGAAGACGACCGTGCTGTCCGAGGCTTCTCGGGCAAGGACCTCATCAACACACTTGTCGCGAAGCTCAACGTTGCCGAGCTTGTCGTAATAGAGCGCGAGCAGCTCTATTTCCCCGTTCGCGCGATACGCGTCGGCCATCGAGGTAACCAGGCGCACGTCCGGGGCGCCGCCTCTCCTCGGGCGCACTTCGGCCGCGGCCTGAGCTCGGGTCTGTGCTACGAGCTGGTACCAGTCGTCTCGGTAAAGCAGGATCTGGTCAGAGTTCAGTTTCCTGCCGAATCCCCCGGTGATCTGAGTCTCGTCGTGACAATCCGTGCAGAGCACCGCAAGGTTGTGGGGATCGTTATTGCTTGGGTCACCGTCCATGTGATGGATCTGGATTCGCTTGCCGGCGATCCTGCAGACACAACACGTGCGGTCCGATGTGAACTGAACCCTTGCCGAAACGTCCGCCGGGATCGGAACCCGCTTCTTCTTGTTGTTCGCCATCGTCCCAACTATGCCGCCTATTGCGGTCGGGGAACGCTCACGTCACGCGATTGATGGGCAGATCGCCATCGTTCCGGCGGGCGCCGGCCAGCGCCCGCTGGTGGTGCTGCTCCTGGGGCGCGGCTCGGGCCCGATACGTGAGCTTCTACGCGCGACAGCTCGCGCGCTGTGCCTGAACTGTTACCGGGCGCGGACGCTGATCGCCGGACGCGTCGGAATCGCCCGCGGCCGCAGTGCCGGCTTCACAGGGCTGAAGTGCACCTGCGCATGGATCCACTCGGGCCGCTGGCCGGCGACGGCCTGCGGGATGGTGCGCGGCCTGATCGATGCACGCCGCTCCAGGCGCGCACGCAAGCCGCCGAACAGGAACCTCTCGCCAGACGCCATTTCGAACTCCCCTCGCCGCAGTGACTCCCCCAGAAGGGGTAGTCGCATGATGGTCGGCGGGCGCCGCCACGTCGCCGGACCTTCGGGTGGTCCGTCTCAAGTCCGTATTTGTGCGTGCCGATACAGCTCGCGAGGTCCTCTCCTCCTGGGCTCGGGGATGACGGCAATCAGCTCTCGCGCCCAGTATTTGCCCGAAGCGGCGGCGAGCCCCCTCGTCGCCGCTTCATTTTCAGGCGGAGAGACTCTGGGGCCGCTCAGGCGGCGGAATCCATGCCGGGCCGCAAGGCCTGGGGCGCGGAGGAGCGCATGTCGGATTCGCCGTGCCAGCGGGCGACGCTCGCCGACCAGCCCTGGCGGGAGTGGTACTCGCACACGGCGTAGGTCTCGCCATCGGCCGCGGCGGTCTCACGCGAAGCCGAGCGGTCACAACGCCGGTTTTCGAGTCGGTAGTAGCCCTCGCAGCGATCCATGTCTTCATGACTTCGGCGCGATGCGCCATCTTCCTAACCCCCGTTTTCGTGAAGTCGCCTGCGCCAGGCCTCTCCGGCGGCGCGTCCTTCGGGAGTCGCGAGGAAGTGCTCGAGGGGCACGTGGAGGAAGGCGCCGCGGGCCTCCGCGAGCACTTCGTCGCCGTCCCGCAGGTCGGCGTCGATGTGGATGCGCCGCCCACGGCTGTCCGTCACCCAGGCGGCGAGCTCGAGCTCGTGATTGATGAAGACCGGCCGGCGGTAGCGCACGAAGATCCTCGCGGTCACGGCCGGAAAGCGGTGCCACGTGGCCAGGAGCCCGCACGCTTCGTCGAGCGCCGCGGCGACGAGGCCGCCGTGAACGATGCCCGGGCCCGCCTGGTGGTGCTCCCCGAAGGTGACCACGGCGTCGTACCGCTCGATGCGCTCCTCGGTGGGCTGAGGGAGATGGAGGCCCCTCGGATTGTCGCCGCAGCCCCAGCACGCCGGGTCGTGATGCGGCGGAACCGCCGCGGGCACTACCTGAGGCCGCCGCGCTCGAAGTGGGCGCGGTAGAAGTTCTCCGAGCCCGCGGTCGCCATTGCGGCCGAGGCGGAGATCTCGAGCGAGAGGGTGGCGGCGGCGACGATCTGCGCCAGCCGGTAGACCTTGCCGGGCCCGTCGCACTCCATCAGCCGCAGCCAGGAACGGGCATAGGGGAGGGTCGTGCCGCCCCCGACCGTGGCGACCTCGAGGCTGGGGAGGCGCATGGAGACGTTGAGGCCGCCCTCGACGCGTTGGGCCGTCCCGTGCGCCATCGAGCTCGTCCCGACCATGCCGATGTCCTGGCCCGTGGCCGTGAAGATCGCCGCGATCGCCGTCGCGGGCGTGAAGGCGACGGACTGCATGCCGGATGCGATCGCGCCGTGCGTGCCCACGAACGCGAGCTCGACGAGGTCGTCGATCGTGGTCTTGAGGACACGGCGCACGGCCTCGTCGGTGAGCGTCGCCTCGGCGATCACGGTCTTTCCGTGCCCGCCGCGCTCGAAGTAGCGCGCCGACGGCTTCTTGTCGCCGCCCATGTTCCCCTCGAGCATCGCCCGGCGGGGGCGGACGGGGGTGCGGTCGATGACGAAGCCCTGGTTCAGGGCGAATGAGTTGCGGGTGATCATGTTCATCCCGCACGCGTCGCCGGTCGTGTAGGCGTACATGACGTGGCACATCGGCCCGACCACGTGCGTCTCGAGCTCGCGGAGCTTCGCGTGGTTCGAGAGGTTCGGGATCGGCTCCGACTCGAGCCAGGCGCGCATGTCCTCGAGCTGGGTCTCAATCCAGGCAGCGAAGGCGACGGCCTGCGCCGTGTCGTCGAAGAGGAAGGCCGAAGCCCGAGTGATCCGGTCGCCGAGCAGGTACGTCCGGAACCCGCCCGACTCGCCGACGGCCCGGGCGCCGCGGTAGAGCGAGATCGAAAGGCCTCCCTCGGTGTTGGCGAGCGGGACGTAGACGCCCTCCTGGGCGCGGCCACGCTCCGCGACGCGGCCTGCGGGCTCCTCCAGCTCGTACGCGCCGAGCTCGATGTCAATCGGCCCCACG
>DAITAN010000434.1:0-2157 GCA_036824235.1 Gaiellaceae bacterium
CGGAGCTTCAACGACGCGCAGTCGATCGCGGACAAGTTCAAGGACTCCGTGCCCGTGATCGTCAACCTCCAGAGCGCTGACGCCGAGCTCTCGAAGCGGCTGATCGACTTCTCGAGCGGCCTCACGTACGCGCTCGGCGGGAGCATGCAGCGGGTCGCGGACAAGGTCTTCCTCCTCACGCCGCGCAACGTCGAAGTGTCGGCGGAAGAGCGCGCCCGCCTCATCGACCGCGGCTTCTACAACCAGTCGTAGCGCCTTCCGGCCGGATCGGGCAGTAGGTTTCCCGCGAATGGTCTTCGCGGACGCGATCTCGACTGTCCGGGGCTTCGTCGAGGCCCTCTACCTCGTCTATCTGATCTGCATCATCGCCTACATCATCGCGTCCTGGATCCCGTTGCCCTACAACACGACCCTGAACCGGATCCAGCGCTTTCTCTACGACGTCGTCGACCCGTACCTGCGCCTCTTCCGCCGTTTCATCCCGCAGCTCAACCTGGGCGGCCTGGGCCTCGACCTCTCGCCGATCGTGGCCATCATCACCCTCACGATCGTGTACCGGCTGATCGACTCCGGCCTCGCCCGCCTGTAGCGGCAGGAAGGGGTCCGGCCCGCCGCGGCGAAGTCTTTCGGCCATGTCGCTGACCCCTGTCGAAATTCGGCACGTCACCCTGCCTCGGCGTTTCGTGGGCTACGAGCGCTCGGCCGTCGACGGGCTCCTGTCGGACATCGCGACGAGCTTCGAGGACGTCTGGCGCGACCGGGCGGATCTGCGCGACGAGATCGAGCGCCTCGAGAGTGAGCTTCACCGCCAGCGGGAGATCGAAGAAGCGCTCCGCAACACGCTGCTCTCGGCCGAGCGGATGGCCGACGAGCTGCGCGCGCGGGCCCATCGGGAGGCCGACCTGATCGTGGAAGAGGCGCGCGCGAAGGCCCGCGAGATCGCCTCCACGGCCGAGGGCGAGCAGGAGCGGACACGCGAGGAGATCCGCCGGTTGCGGACGCTCGAGACCGACGTCAGGGCCGAGTTCCGCGCCCTCCTGGCCTCCGTGCTCGACCGCCTCGGGGGCGAGCCCGTCGCCGCCGAGCGCGACCGCCACCAGGCCGCCTGACCTCCCCTGGAAGGGCTTCGAGCCCTGGATATACTCGAAGCGTGGACCCCGAGCGCTTCCGGAAGAGCCTGCTCGACGAGCGCGAGCGTCTGAGCTCGACGATCGAGCATCTGCACGTTGCGAACTCGAGCTCGTTCGAGGACGAGACGGAGGAAGAGACCTTCGACAACCACCTCGCCGACTCGGCCACCGCAACGCTCGACCGGGAGATCGACTACACGCTCGAGGAGAACGCGGATAATCTCCTCCGGGCGATCGACCAGGCGCTCGAGCGAATCGAAAACGGGACCTACGGGAAGTGCGAGCGCTGCGGGCAAGAGATTGCCCTGGAGCGGCTCGAGGCTATCCCGCACGCGACAAGGTGCATCGACTGCCAGCGTCTCGCCGAGAGGGGCTAGTCAATCCGTCCGCGAGGCTGATCGACGTTCGCGTCGGATCGGCCACGGACGGCCGCGTGCCGATCTCGATGGTCGAGCGGTCGCTCTCCGCGACCCCGTTTCACTGGCTCGCCCTGCTCGCGATCGCCTTCTCGGCCGTCGTCGCCGACCAGGTGACGAAACAGCTCGTCGTCAGCATGCTCGACCTCGGTGACTCCGTCCACGTGGCAGGGCCGCTCGAGATCCGGCACGTCACGAACCCCGGGATCGCCTTCGGGCTCTTCTCGAGCTGGGCGACGGCGGTCACCATCCTCACGGCCGTCGCAGTGGGGTGGATGCTCTTCTACTTCGCCCGCGCCGGTGCCCGTCACCCGGTGCTGCCGGTCGCGCTCGGGCTCCTGATCGGCGGGAGCATCGCCAACCTCATCGACCGGCTGCGGCTGGGTCATGTGACCGACTTCCTCGATCTTCGCTTCTGGCCGGCCTTCAACCTCGCCGACACCTTCATCGTGGTCGGCGTGACCATCCTGCTCGCAGCGCTCGTCGCCGCCGAGCGCGAGCCCCGACTCCGCCGCACCGCCCCCAAGACCACCGGATGAAGCTCGTCGTGCCGCCGGAGGCGGCGGGCGAGCGGCTCGACCGCTTCCTGGCGACCTGCGAGGGCGTGAGAT
>DAITAN010000435.1:0-2156 GCA_036824235.1 Gaiellaceae bacterium
GTTCCAGGTGAGGACCACGACCAGGACGACGAGCGCCCCGAACGCGAGCGCGACGCCGATCAAGACGCGCCGGGCCAGGCGCCTAGTTCCCATGTGCGTACCCCCAGGCGCCGCCGGGGTAGCCGGTCAGGCGCACCCAGGGCGTTTTCGTGTTGAAGCAGAACTGGAAGCACTGCTGGAACTTCCCCTGCGTTCGGACGCGGTACATGCTCCTGTTCGCGCCGCCGTCCACGTCGAGGCTCGTGTGCCCCTTGAAGTCCCAGCCGGAGAACTGCAGGCAGCACTCGACGGCGCGCCAGTACGTCGGTGACCCCGGGTTCGTCGTCTTGACGATCAGCGAGCCCCCGGCCTCCCAGCACCAGCGGATCGTCAGGATGTACTTCCAGTAGAAGTAGCCAAACAGCGGGTGCTTGAGGCCGTGCCACCCGTGCACCTTCTTGCATCTGATGGCCGCGCCTGCGATTGCCTCGACGGCCTCGTCGGTGAACTCGGAGACCTCCACGAGCGTCTCGCCGGTCTCCAGGACGACGGGCTCCTCCGTCGAGATCGTCTCCGCGGATGCGACGGTCGACGCCGCGAGGAACGACGCCACGAGGACGAGCGCGGCACCGATCCGCCTCGCAGCAGCGAGGCTCAGCAGGTAGTGGTGGCGGGATGCGGCTTCCCTCCGCATCGCCGCGCCGGGCGACGTGTGCATGTGCGACCTCCCTGTCAAGAACCGAGCCGAGGCCGCGGGCTGCGCCGCTCGAGTTCGCTTTCCTCGAGGATAGACGAGCGTTGCCGGGTCCGACAACGCCTCTTTCGGCCACGTCTGCTCGGGCCGCAGACTAAGCTGCGAGCCGCGCCGAAGGCGCATCACTCCATGGAGATCCGAAAGCTCCTCGTAGCGAACCGCGGCGAGATCGCCGCACGAATCTTCCGCACGTGCCGGCGCCTGGGAATCGAGACCGTCGCCGTCTTCGCCCCCGACGACGAGGGCGCCTTCCACACGCGGCAGGCCGACGAGGCCGTCTCCGTGCTCTCCTACCTCTACTCGGAGGAGATCGTGCGAGCCGCCAAGCAGACCGGCGCGGACGCGATTCATCCCGGCTACGGCTTCCTCGCCGAGAACGGCGACTTCGCCGAAGCCGTGGACGCGGCCGGGCTCATCTTCGTCGGCCCGGGCCCCGAGGCGATCCGGTCGGCGGGCGACAAGCTCGAGGCGAAGAGGCTCGCACGCGAGGCGGGCGTGCCGGTCGTCGAGTCAGGGGAGCCCGAGGAGGTCGGCTACCCGCTGATCGTCAAGGCGGCGGCAGGCGGCGGCGGGCGCGGGATGCGCGTCGTGCGCTCCCCCGACGGGCTCCAGGACGCGCTCGAGGCCGCAAGCCGCGAAGCCGAGTCGGGCTTTCGCGATGGCCGGGTTTTCTGCGAGCGCTATGTCGAGCGGCCGCGACACGTCGAGATCCAGGTGCTGGCCGACCGCCACGGCACCACGATCCACCTCGGGGAGCGCGACTGCTCGATCCAGCGCCGCCACCAGAAGGTGCTCGAGGAGAGCCCCTCCCCCGCGCTCGACGACGACCTTCGAGCAGTCATGGGCGAGGCCGCGGTCGCCTTCGCGCGCGCGGTCGGCTACGAGAACGCCGGCACGGCCGAGTTCATGCTGGACGGCGAGCGCTTCTATTTCCTCGAGCTGAACGCGCGGCTCCAGGTCGAGCACCCGGTGACGGAGCTGGTCACCGGGATCGACCTCGTCGAGCAGCAGCTCCTCGTCGCGGCCGGCGAGCCCCTCTCGGTCGAGCCGCACGAGCCCGAGGGTCATGCCGTCGAGGTTCGCCTCTACGCCGAGCACCCGCTGACGTTCCTGCCGCAGGCCGGCCGCCTCGAGCGCCTTGAGCTGCCGGACACCGTGCGCGTGGACGCGGGCGTCGAAGCCGGGGACGAGATCCCGGTCGCCTACGACCCGCTCATCGCCAAGCTGATCGCCCACGCCGAAACCCGCGAGGAGGCGTTCGACGACCTCTCCCGGGCGCTGCGCGCGACGCGCGTCGCGGGCGCGACGACGAACCTCGGGTTCCTCCGCTGGCTCGTCGACCATCCCGACGTGCGCGCAGGGCAGGCGACGACGGCGTTCCTGGAGGAGCATCCACCGCTCTCGCCCGCAACGACGCTGCCCA
>DAITAN010000071.1:0-9876 GCA_036824235.1 Gaiellaceae bacterium
GGCGGCGCGGGCTCCGGTGGAGGCGGAGGCACGGGCCGAAGCGGTGGCCGTGCAGGCGGAGGCGGCTCGAGCGCAGGCGGCGGAGGCGGGGCTGCGACGGGCTCGGGGATCGGCTCAGGCTCGGGGATCGGCTCAGGCTCGGGCGCCGGCGGCTCGATGGCGGGTGGAGGCTCGGGCGCGGCCACGGGTGGAACGACCACGGGCGGCGGGAGAGCCTCGACCACGGGCTCCGGCTCCGGCTCGGGCTCGACGACGGGCTCGGCCTCGACAGGCTCGGGCGCCGGCGGCGGCAACGCGCCGACCTGCACTGGAGGGGGTGGCGGGGTGGCCGCGGCCTCGACGGGCTCCAGCACGATGATGCCTTCGTCCGCCTCGGCGGCGGCTCCGGCCTCGACCACGATCTCGCGCGGCACCTCCTGGCGCCACGAGAGCCACTCGACGGACCACGCCACGCCGAGCGCGAGAGCCATGACGATGATGACGAGAAGCGGGCGAACCTCGGCCAGCCACAGGGCCAAGGCGACCGTCAGGAGGAAGCCCGCCAGCGCGAGGAGACGGAAGATCGAGCGCCTGTCAGGCACGCTCCGGCGCCGGCACCCCGCCTACGAAGGCGCCGTGCCCTCGTCCTCGCTGGACCCCCGGGCATCGGTGCTCTCGTCCTCGGCGGCCTCTTCGACGACGTCCTCCGGCTCGACGACCTCCTCGGAAGCCGGCGGCTCCTCGACGACAGGCTTTTGAACCTCCGGCACGGAGGCGGCGGATGTGCGCAGCTCAGGCTGCTGGGAGCCTCGCTGCGTCGCCACGGTGGCCTCGGCCGCACGGACGATCGCGTCGACCGCCTCGTGGATCGCGGCGTCGCCGTGGCCGGCCGCAGAAAGGAGCTGTTCCGCACCCATCCGGGCACGCTGGACGATGACGTCGGCCTGGGCACGTGCCCACTCGAGCGTCTGCTCGACCTCGGCCCGGGCCGAGTTCGTGAGCTCCGTGGCCTGGTGGCGAGACTGCTCCGTCAGGCGGTTCCCGCGGCTCTCGGCCTCGCGCAGCTCTGCCGTCGCGTCGCGGTTCGCCTTCGTGAGGATCTCGCGGGACTCCTTGCGCGAGGCGCTCAGGATCTCGGTGCGCTGACGCTCGGTCTCCTGGCGGATGCGAGCGATCTCGGCCTCCTGCTGCTGGAGCTCCATCTGCTTCTCGCGGATCTCCTGCTCGGCACGGCCGACCTGCTTCGCAGCTGCGTCCTGGGCGTCGCGCTCGATCGTGTCGGCGAACTCCGCGGCGGCGCGCACGATGTGCAGCGCGTCCATGCGCACGGCATGGCCCGAGGGCTCGGTGATGGCGCTCTTCGGAGCGGCCTGGAGCACGCGCAGGTTCGCCTGGAGGGAGGTGACATGGCGCCGGAAGGCGTCGAATGCCTCCTGGACCTTCGCGCGATCGAAGCCATCCGAAGCGCCCGGAAGGTCCTCGAGGCGAGGTAGGGGTGTGAGGCCCGGCTGGGCCCGACCCGGTTCTTGCGTGGACATGTTCGCTACGCCTCCCCTCCGCGTTCTGACCGCGGGCTCGACACAAGTATGCCCTTCCTCATCGGCTGGATCACGGGGCTTCCTTAATCTGGCTGCACACGCAGCTGAATTCCAAGCTCCCGCAACAGTTCCTCCTCCACCTCGGACGGCGCGCCACTCATCGGATCGACCCCCGCCTGGTTCTTCGGGAAGGCGATCATGTCGCGCAGATTGGCCTCGCGGCCCAGCGCCATGAGCATGCGCTCGATCCCGAAGGCGATGCCGCCGTGGGGCGGCGCGCCCATGGCGAGCGCGTCCAGGAGGAACCCGAACTTGCGCCGCTGCTCCTCGGCGGAGAGCTGGAGGGCGTCGAAGACACGCGCCTGCAGGTCCTGCTCGTGGATCCTGAACGAGCCTCCGCCGATCTCGATGCCGTTGACGACGAGGTCGTACGCGTGGGCCATCGCCGCCGCCGGGTCGCTCACGACGAGCTCCTCCGAGCCCGGCGCGGGCCGCGTGAACGGATGGTGGACGGCTGACCAGCGGGCGTCGTCCTCATCCCACTCGAACATCGGGAAGTCGGTGATCCAGACGAAGCGCCACGCGCTCTCGTCGATGAGGCCGAGCTCGCGGCCGAGGTGGAGGCGCAGCGCGCCGAGCACCCTCGCCGCGACGGCAGGCTCGGCCGCCGCGAAGAGCACGGTCGAGCCGGGCTCGCCCCGAAAGAGCGCGAGCTCGTCCTCGGAGAGAAACTTGGCGATCGGCGAGCGGACGTCGCCCTCCTCGCCGTAGACGAGGTACGCGAGCCCCTTCGCCCCCCACTCCTTCGCGACCTCCTCGAGCCGCTCCAACTCCGCGCGCGAGAAGGCCTGCGGCACGCGGATGAAACGGACCGCCGGGGCGTTCGCGAAGACACCGAACTCGGAGCTTCGCGTGGCCTCGGTCGCGTCCTCGATCTCGAGCCCGAAACGCAGGTCCGGCTTGTCGCTCCCGAAACGCGCCTGCGCCTCTGCGTGGGTCATGCGCTCGAACGGCGTCACCAGCTCGTCGCCGATGCCCTCGCGCCAGACAGCCGCGCACATCCGCTCCATCAGCGCGAAGAGGAACTCCTGGTTGGGGAACGCCATCTCGACGTCGAGCTGCGTGATCTCCTGAACGCGGTCGGCGCGCAGGTCTTCGTCTCGGAAGCAGATGGCGATCTGGTAGTAGCGGTCGAAGCCGCCGATCACGAGCAGCTGCTTGAGGATCTGCGGCGACTGCGGGAGCGCGAAGAACCTGCCCTTCTGGAGGCGGCTCGGGACGACGAAGTCGCGCGCGCCCTCCGGCGTGGGCTTGAAGAGGATCGGCGTCTGGATGTCGAGGAAGCCGTCGGCCTCCATCTCGCGGCGGATGATCGAGACCATCTGCGCGCGCAGGGCGAGGTTGCGCTGCATCCGCGGCCGGCGCAGGTCGAGCCAGCGATAGCGCAGGCGCAGCGTCTCGTCCACGTTCTCCTCGTCGAGCTGGAACGGGAGTGCGGGCGCACGCGAGACGATCTCCAGCGTGTCGACCTGGAGCTCGATCTCGCCCGTCGGCAGGTCCGGGTTCACGTTCTCGGGCGCTCGGCGGACGATGGTGCCCTCGGCGCGGAGGACGAACTCGTTCCGGACGGTGTGCGCGGCCGCGATCGCATCCGGCGCGAGCTCGGGGTTGACGACGAGCTGGCAGATCCCCGCCCGGTCGCGAAGGTCGACGAAGACGAGGCCGCCGTGATCGCGGCGCCCGTCCGCCCAGCCGGCGAGCGTCAGCCGCTTCCCGACATCGTCGGGGCGGACTTCGCCGCACATCAGGTCCCGCCAGGTCATCGAAGGAGCTCCTCGATCTCCTCGGGCGAGCCCACCGGCAGGTCCTCCTCGCCGGGGCGGCGCAGCACCTGTCCGGTTTCCGACACGACGAGCGTCCCGCGCGCCCCCAGGCGCTTCGCCTGCGTCAGTTGGCCCTTGAGGGAGCGGGAGGCGTAGTCCGTGTCGGCACGCAGGCCGCGGTCCCGGAGCACGACGAGCCAGGGGAGAATCTCGCGGCGGCGCGACCGGTCCTCGAAGACGACGAAGAGGTCGATCCCCGCCACGTCCGGGTTGGCGGTGCTCGACGACGCCATGCGCTCGACGCCTGCAGCCCACCCGACGCCTGGAGTCGGGTCGCCTCCGATCTCCTCGATCAGGTAGTCGTAGCGGCCGCCGGCGCAGATGGAGGCCTGCGCCGCCTCCAGCCCCTCGTTCACGAACTCGAACACCGTGCGCGTGTAGTAGTCGAGCCCGCGCACCAGCGTCGGGACCAGAACGTACTCGACGCCGAACGCATCCAGAAAGGCCCTCACCTCGGCGAAGTGCTCCTCGCAGGAAGCGCAGAGGGACTCGCCGATCGTCGGCGCCTCGGCCAACACGCGCCGGACGGCCTCGTTCTTCGTGTCGAAGACGCGCAGTGGGCTGACCTCCGCACGCCGGCGCGTGTCCTCGTCCAGCTCGTCGCGCCGCTGGGCGAGGAAGGCCTGCAGCCGCTCGACGTACGCGGGGCGACACTCGCGGTCGCCGATGGAGTTCAGCTCCAGGCGCGTGTGCGTGACTCCGGCGCGGCGCTCGATAGCGGTGAAGAGCTCGATCAGCTCGGCGTCCACGGCCGGGTCGTCCGTGCCCATCGCCTCGAAGCCGATCTGCCAGAACTCGCGGTAGCGCCCCTTCTGCGGCGCCGCATACCGGAACATCGGGCCGACGTAGTACGTCTTCACGGGCTGAGGCTCGCGGTGGAGCCCGTGCTCGAGGTAGGCGCGCGCGACCGGGGCCGTGCCCTCGGGCCGCAACGTCAGGGAGCGCTCGCCGCGGTCCTCGAAGGTGTACATCTCCTTGTGCACGACGTCCGAGCCGGCGCCGGACGTGCGGGCGAAGAGGTCCGTGTCCTCGAACGTCGGCGTGACGATGAGCCCGTAGCCGTACAGGTCCGCGACGTCGTCGGCCGCGCGCAGCACGGTCCGGCGCCGCGGCTGCTCGGCGGGAAGGACGTCGAGCGTCCCCCGCGGCGCCTCGATCTTCACGGCGCGGCGGCCCGGAGCTCGGCGAGGAACGGGTTGGTCGCGAGCTCCTGGCCCAGCGTCGTCGCAGGGCCGTGGCCGGAGTAGACGACGGTCTCGGGCGGGAGGCGATCCACGAGCAGCCGGATGGACGCGAGTAGGGTCTCCCAGTCGCCGCCCTCGCGGTCGGTGCGGCCCACGGAGCCGGCGAAGAGAACGTCGCCCGAGAAGACGCAGCCCTCGGCGGCGAACGCAAGGTGGCCGGCCGTGTGGCCGGGGACGCTCAGCGTCGTGAAGGAGATCCCGGCGAGATCGAGCTCCTCTCCGCCCTCGAGGAGCACCTCGGGCTTGTGTCCGCGCAGTGTTACCTCGACGCCGTGCGGAAGATAGTCGTCCGGCCGCTCCAGTCGATCGCGCTCGAGGGACGGCATGTAAACGGACGCCCCGGTCGTTTCGACCAGCTCGACGACACCCCCGATGTGATCGAGATCGCCGTGCGTGATGAGGATGGCTGCGCACCGCGTCCCGCCCAGCGCCGCCTGGATGCTGTCGCTCTCGCCCGGCCAGCCCGGATCCACGACAACCGCCTCGCCTGCGCCCTCGCGGCGGACGACGTAGCAGTTGGACTGGAACGGGCCCAGGGCGAGCTGCTGGACTTCGAGGGGCATCGGGGCCGGAGTCTAGCCGCCTGCAAGAGTTAGACTGGCCCTCCGATGGAGACCTGGATTCTCCCGGAGATAGCCACCCCGGGTGGAAGCCGCTCGCCGGTCGTCCTCCGCAGCCAGGACGAAGCACGCGCGGTGCTCGTCGGCCTCGATCCTGGGCAGAAGCTCGGAGATCATCAGGTCAAGGAGCACGCCTGGGTGATCGTCGTCGAGGGAAGCGTGACCTTCCGGGCCGGCGACGACGAGATCGCCGCCCCTGCGGGCACCCTCGCCCGGTTCGAGCCGGACGAGCGCCATTCCGTCAGCAGCGACGGCGGCGCGAAGATCCTCCTCCTCCTGGCCCCCTGGCCCGGCCCGGGCCATTATCGGGGCGACCACAAGGCGACGGCGATCGGCTAGCGCGCCGCCTTGCGCGCGGCGCGGTCCTTCTCGTGCTTTCGTAGCAGCATGCGGTAGACGAACGTGTCGACCATGTAGCTGAACGGCATGAAGAAGGCGAGGAGCAGGGCGACGTTGAAGATCAGCCCCACGGCCGTGAGGTCGTTGGCCGTGACGACGATGAACACGGCGATCAGCGGGCCGAAGATGGCCGTTCGCTTGAGGACGCGCTGGAGGGAGGGCTTCTGGATCGGCCGTCCGCGACGGTCGACCAGCCCGGTCGGCTCCTTCTCGGCCTTGCCGTTCGCCTCGCTCCGCGTCTCCGCGCTGCGCGGGCCCTCGATGACCTCCTCGCCGTCCTCGGTCTCGAGGACGTACTCGTACTCGTGACGCTGGAGCTTCTCGCGCTTCCGGCGCTGCTTCCTGCTCGGCACCGCTAGAGGACCGTGATCAGGACGGCGATGATGACGAGCACGCCGACGAGTCCGACGGCGGTGACGAAGGCGCTCGGGTTCCAGACGACATCGTTGTCCTGGCGATAGCGCGACTTCCGCGGCGCGCCGTGGCCGTGAACCGGCTCGGCTGCGACTTCGGACCGCGGCCGCCCGGCCGTCAGGCTCCAGGCGATCAGGAGGCCGACCAGGCCGGCGCCCACGAACGCGAACGGGACCCACCAGTTCACTGCCTCACCGCTCCCATGCGACCTCTCCCTCCTTGACCACGACCGCCACGTGCTCTCCTCCCAGATGGTAGGCGAGGTAGCGCCAGTCGGGAGCGTCGAGCAGGACCAGGTCTGCCGCGTGCCCGGGCTCCAGACGACCGATGCGGTCCGCGCGTCCGAGCGCGTGCGCGGCGTTGACCGTGCAGGCCGCCAGAGCCTCGGCGGGCGAGAGGCCGAGTTGCGTGCACGCGAGGCTCATGACCACCGGCAGGCTCTCGCAGAACGCACTGCCCGGGTTGAAGTCGGTCGCCAGGGCGACGATCGCGCCTGCGTCCACGAGCGCGCGCCCCGGCGGCATCGGCCGTCCGAGGAAGAGCGCCGCGACCGGCAGCAGGACGGCGGTCACGTCGCTCCCGGCGAGTGCGCGCACGCCGTCGTCGCCGGTAGCTTCGAGGTGGTCGACGGTGCGCGCGCCGAGCTCGACGGCGAGCGGAACCCCTCCCAGCTCCGTGAACTGGTCGGCGTGCAGGCGCAGTGCGAGCCCCGCGGCCCTGCACGCCTCGAGATAGCGGCGCGCCTGCTCGACGTCGAACGCACCGCGCTCGACGAATACGTCCGCGGCCTCGGCGAGCGTCGCGGCCTCCGGAAGCACGTCGACCAGCGCGAAGTCCAGGTAGGCGTCGCCGTCTTCGAACTCGGGCGGCACCGCGTGGGCGCCAAGCCACGTCGGCACCCCGCCGGCCGCGCGGACGGCGCGGAGCTGCGCGAGCTCGGTGTCCCGGTCGAGCCCGTAGCCGGACTTCCCCTCGAACGTCGTCGTGCCGTGCGCGAGCATCCAGCCGCGATGGCGCTCGACGGCGCCGGCAAGCGTCGCCTCGTCAGCGGCGCGCGTCGCAGCGACCGTGGAGAAAATTCCGCCGCCCGCCGCATGGATCTCCTCGTACGTGGCCCCGCCCGTACGCAGGTCGAACTCCGCCGCGCGGTCGCCCGCGAAGCACGCGTGCGTATGGCAGTCGACGAGCCCGGGGACGGCCACTCGGCCGCGCCCGTCGATCTCGACGAGGTCGCCCGGAAGATCCGCGGAGTCGAGCTCCGCCATCGCACCGGCCGCGCGCACCACCCCGTTGACACAGAGCACGTAGCCGCTCTCGACCACCCGAACCTCGCCCAGCTCAGGCCCGCGCAAGGGCGCCGCCTCTCCCGCAGGGGAGACGACCTGCTCGAGATCGCGGACGAGCAGTGCCGGCATGGCCGCGCTAGGCGTCGCTGCGTCCGGGCAGCCGGAGGCCGTGCTCGCGGGCAGCCGCGAGCGCCTCTTCGTAGCCGGCATCTGCGTGGCGGAGCACGCCGGTGCCCGGATCCGTCGTCAGGACGCGCTCCAGGCGCTCGGCCGCGTCGTCGGTGCCGTCGGCGACGACGACCATCCCCGCGTGGATCGAGTTGCCGATGCCGACCCCGCCCCCGTGATGGACGCTCACCCAGGTTGCGCCCGCAGCCGTGTTCACGAGCGCGTTGAGGATGGGCCAGTCGGCGATTGCGTCGGAGCCGTCCTGCATCGCCTCGGTCTCCCGGTAGGGAGAGGCAACCGAGCCGGCGTCGAGGTGGTCACGCCCGATGACGACCGGCGCCGTCACCCGCCCGTCGCGCACGAGCTCGTTGATCGCGAGGCCCGCCTTGGCGCGATCGCCGTAGCCGAGCCAGCAGATACGCGCCGGGAGACCCTGGAACGCAACCCGCTCCGAGGCCAACGCCAGCCAGCGCTGCAAAAGGAGGTCGTCCGGGAAGAGCTCGAGCAGCGCCCCGTCGATCGCTGCGATGTCGTCCGGATCTCCAGAGAGCGCGGCCCAGCGGAAAGGGCCGATGCCGCGGCAGAAGAGCGGCCGGATATAGGCCGGGACAAAGCCCGGGTATGTGAACGCGTCCTCGATGCCTGCCTGTTGTGCCTCCCCCCGAAGGTTGTTGCCGTAATCGAAAACATAGCTCCCGACCCGGACGAACTCGAGCATGCCCTGGACGTGGCGCGCAATGGACTCCGACGCCCGTCGCAGGTACTCATCGGGGTCGGCTGCGCGTAGCTCGGCCGCCTCGTCGACCGAGAGCCCGACCGGCACGTAGCCGTTCAGCGGATCGTGGGCGGCCGTCTGGTCGGTTACGAGGTCGAAGGCCTCGCCGCGCGCTGCGAGGTCCGGCACGATCTCCGCGGCGTTCCCGAGCACGCCGACCGAGAGCGCCCGTCCCTCGGCAGCGGCGCTCCGCACGCGTGCGACGGCGTCCTCGACCGAGTCGGACGCCTCGTCCAGATAGCGGGTCTCGAGTCGCCGCTCGATCCGCGAGGGATCGACGTCGATGCACAGGATGGCGGCGCCGGCCATCGTCGCCGCCAGGGGCTGCGCGCCCCCCATGCCTCCCAGGCCCGCGGTGAGAATCGTCCGGCCGCGCAGGTCGGGCGAGCCGAAGTGCGTCTCCCCGGCGGCCGCGAACGTCTGGTACGTCCCCTGGAGGATGCCCTGGGTGCCGATGTAGATCCAGCTCCCGGCGGTCATCTGGCCGAACATCGTCAGGTCGAGCGCCTCGAGCCTGCGGAACTCGTCCCAGTTCGCCCAGCGCGGCACGAGCAGCGAATTGGCGATGAGCACGCGCGGGGCGGCCGCGTGCGTCCTGAAGATCCCCACCGGCTTCCCGCTCTGGACGAGCAGCGTCTCGTCCTCGCCCAGCTCGAGGAGGCTGCGGACGAGCGCGCGCAGCGCGTCGTGGTTGCGAGCGGCCTTGCCCGAGCCGCCGTAGACGATCAGCTGCTCGGGATGCTCGGCGACCTCAGCGTCGAGGTTGTTGAGCAGCATGCGGAGCGGCGCCTCGGTCTGCCACGACCGTGCGCTCAGGTCGGTCCCGCGCGGCGCCTTGATGGACGTGAGATCGCCACAGAGCTCCTCCACGCGCGCGTCGATGACGGCCGCGCTGCTCACGCGAGCTCCCCCACCTCGTGCTCTGCCGCAGCTACGAGCTCGCCGGTCCGGATCGCCGTGGCGACCGCCTCGATGTCGTCCGCGAGCGGGCGGTCCTCGATCACCGTAGGTGACAGCGAGCGCAGGAAATCGTGCACGGCGCGGACCCCGAGCCCGGGCTCGAGCGGCGCCAGGAACTCGACGGCCTGCGCGCCGGCGAGCAGCTCGATCGCAAGCGCCCGCTCGGCGTTCTCGAGCACCTGGAGGCACTTGAGCGCCGAGGCGTTACCCATCGAGACGTGATCCTCCTGCCCCGCGCTCGTGGGGATGGAGTCGACGCTCGCGGGGTGGCAGAGCACCTTGTTCTCGCTCACGAGCGCCGCAGCGACGTACTGGGGGATCATGAAGCCTGAGTTGAGGCCGCCGTCGTGGGTCAGGAACGCCGGGAGCCCGTCCGAGAGCGACGGGTTCGTGAGCCGCTCGACGCGCCGCTCGGAGATGGACGCGAACTCGGCCAGGGCCATTGCCGCCCCGTCCAGCGCGAACGCCAGCGGCTGCCCGTGGAAGTTCCCGTTCGAGACCAGCTCGCCCTGCTCGACGAAGACGAGCGGGTTGTCGGTGGCCGCGTTCAACTCGACTCCGACGGTCATCTCCGCGTAGGCGAGGAGGTCACGGCTCGCGCCGTGCACCT